>JAEVZT010000480.1 GCA_023392115.1 Chloroflexota bacterium | reverse complement strand
GGTACCGGCGGATGCGTCAGCGGCGGCGGGGTTCATCGGGGCGACGGCGGACGCGCTGATGCTGGTCGGTGAGCCGATTTCGCGCGACGAGTTCGGCATCATCTTCCCTAAGGGCAGCGAACTGGTCGAAGCGTTCAACGCCGGGATTGCCAGCCTGCGCGGGGACGGTTACCTCGACTTCCTCTACTACAAGTGGTTCTTTGATTACACGCCCGGCGCATAAGCCCGAGCACACAGGTGAGGGGAGAAGCAACCATGCTTCTCCCCGATGATTTCATGGAAACAACGCGACCCAACCCACAAAAACGCAATATCCTGATCCGCCGCATCGCCCGCGCGCCGTGGTGGCTGCTGCTGGCGGCGATGCTGATCATCGTCTTCATCTATACCAACGCACCCAACCCGATCTATCAGGAAGTGTTCGCGCAGGTACGGCAGGGCATCTGGACGACAATTTGGGTGTCGGTCGTCGCCTACATCATCTCGGTGCTGATGGGACTGGTGCTGGCGCTGCTGCGCCGCTCCCAAAACGTGGTCATCTATCAGGTGGCGACGATGTATATCGAGATCGTGCGCGGCATTCCGACGCTCGTGCTCGTCTACTTCATCGTGCTGGCGCTCACGCCGCAGTTCGTGACGCTTGTCAACGAACTCGGCGCGTGGATGGTGCAGCAGGGCGTGCTGACGGAGATCGGCGCATCCCTGAGCGACCTGCGGACGCGCAATATCGACAACTCGGCGCGCGCGATCGTCGGCTTAGCGATCTCATACAGCGCGTTCATTTCGGAAATCTTCCGCGCCGGCATTGACAGCATCGATCGCGGGCAGTACGACGCCGCCTTCAGCATGGGCATGACGCGCTGGCAGGCGATGCGCTTGGTGATCCTGCCGCAGGCGTTTCGTGTCGTCGTGCCGCCACTGGCGAACGACTTCATCGCCCTGCTCAAGGAAAGCTCGCTCGTGTCAATCGTCGGCGTCGAGGACATCACGCGCGAGGGCGGCACGTATGGCGCTGCGAATTTCCGTTTTTTCGAGAGCTATACGGTCGTCGCGGTGACGTACCTCGTACTCACGCTGTCGCTGTCGAGCATGGTCAAGCTCGTCGAAACGTATCTAAACCGGGGCAGGCGGCGCGAGGCGTAACTTGGCGCGGTGGGCATCTGCGCTATAATGCGCGAATTTAGTTCAGCGAGCAAGGGTAACGGCTGATCCTAGTGGAGCAGAGGATATGTCAAACCTGTGGTATAAGAGCGCCGTTTTTTATGAACTACACGTCCGCGCCTTTTATGATTCGAATAATGACGGCATCGGCGATTTTCCCGGGTTGACGCAGAAGCTCGATTACCTGCGCGATCTCGGCGTCGACTGCATCTGGCTGCTGCCGTTTTACCCGTCGCCGCTGCGTGACGACGGCTACGACATCGCCGACTACTACAACATCAACCCCGATTACGGCACGCTCGACGATTTCAAACGCTTCCTCGACGAGGCGCACGCCCGTGGGCTGCGCGTCATCGCCGATCTGGTTATGAACCACACGTCGGATCAGATGACGTGGTTTCAGGAAGCGCGGCGCGATCCCAACTCGCCGTACCGCGATTACTACGTCTGGAGCGACACGCCGGACAAGTACAAAGAAGCGCGCATCATCTTCATCGACACGGAACGTTCGAACTGGACGTATGACGACGTGGCGGGTCAATACTTCTGGCATCGCTTCTTCTCGCACCAGCCCGACCTGAACTTCGACAATCCCGCCGTTCAGGAAGAGATGTTTAAGGTGATGGACTACTGGCTGCGGCTTGGTCTTGACGGCTTTCGCTGCGACGCCGTGCCGTACCTGTTCGAGCGCGAAGGCACGAACTGCGAGAACCTGCCCGAAACGCACGAATACCTGAAGCGGCTGCGCCGCTGGCTGGACGAGCATTACCCCGGACGCATCCTGCTGGCGGAAGCGAACCAGTGGCCCGCCGACGTGCGCGCGTATTTCGGCGACGGCGATGAGTTCCACATGGCGTTCAACTTTCCGGTCATGCCTCGCCTGTACATGGGGCTGCGCCGCGAAGACCGGACGCCGATTATCGAGATCATCGAGCAGCTGCCGGAGATCCCTGAAAACTGCCAGTGGTGTACCTTCCTGCGCAATCATGACGAGCTGACGCTGGAAATGGTGACCGACGAAGAGCGCGACTACATGTACCACGAGTACGCCAAAGACCCGCGCATGAAGATCAACCTCGGCATTCGCCGCCGCCTCGCGCCGCTGCTCGACAACAGCCGCCGCCGCATTGAACTGCTGAATTCGATTCTGCTGTCGTTACCCGGCTCGCCAATCATCTATTACGGCGACGAGATAGGCATGGGGGACAATGTCTTCCTCGGCGACCGCAACGGCGTTCGCACGCCGATGCAGTGGAGCATTGACCGCAACGCCGGGTTCTCGCGCGCGGATGCGAATCAGCTCTATGCGCCGGTGATTGCCGATCCGATCTACGGCTATATGGGCGTCAACGTCGAGGCACAAACGCGGTCAACGGCGTCGCTGCTCAACTGGATGAAGCTCGTCATTCGGCTGCAAAAGTCGAATCCGGTCTTCGGGCTTGGCAGTGTGATGTTCCTGAAGCCGTCGAACAACAAGGTGCTGGCATACATTCGCTCGCTCGACGACCAACATATCCTGTGCGTCAACAACCTGTCGCGCTTCTCGCAGTATGCTGAACTTGACCTGAGCGCGTTCAACGGGCGGACGCCGGTCGACCTGTTCGGCGGGACGGAGTTCCCACGCATCGGCGAGCTGCCGTACCTTGTGACGATGGGTCCGCACGCTTTCTACTGGTTCCGTCTGGTATAGCGCTGCCGCTTGTTCAATGAAGATAACGCCGGAGCAACGATGCTAACCGACCTCGAAAATGGACTCGGACTGGAAATTGTCCGTTCGCTGCAACAGCAGGGGACGGCGTTCCTCGACATGCTCGCTGTGCTGCTGCATAACCTCGGCGGCGATCTTGGCTACATTCTCGTGCTGCCGATCGTCTACTGGAGCATCAGCCGCTACCGCGGACGCCAGCTGCTGTTCGTGCTGCTGATCGGGCTGGTCGGCTTGCTTGCCTTCAAAGAGGTGATCGCCAGCCCGCGCCCGTTCGTGCAGCACCCGGATCAGGTGACGGCGCTGGTTGAAGAAGACGGCTATGGGCTGCCAAGCGGTCACGTCGTCCTGTCGGTCGTGATCTGGGGCTATATCGCGTCGCTTGTCCGGCGCTGGTGGGCGTGGCTGCTGGTCGCGCTCTACGTGCTGTTGATCGCGTGGTCGCGGATGTACGCGGGCGTCCACTATCCGCAGGACGTCGTCGGCGGGGTGATTATCGGCGCGGGGCTGCTGGCATTAAGCCTCGCGCTGCTCAAGCCGCTTGCCCGCCTGTGGGCATCGGCGGCATGGTGGCAAAAGCTGATCGCTATGACCACGCTCGGCGTGGTGGTCGCGCTGATCTTCCCTCTCGACGACAACGGAACGAGCACCGGCGGGCTATTCATCGGCGGTGGCATCGGGCTGGTGCTCGAGGAACGCCGGCTGCGCTTTACGGCGGCGGGCAGCACCGGTGAGCGCATCCTGCGGAGCGCTATCGGGCTGATCGCCGTCGGCGTGATCTTCTTCGGGCTGCGCTTCGCCTTCGCCGACCTGACGCCGGAAACGCTGTGGCGCGTCGTCCGCTACGCCGTGACCGCCGTCGCCGCGCTGTTCGTGTTTCCGTGGGGCGCGGTCAGCGCTGGGTTGATGGAACGGCGCGAAACGGCTATATCCCGCTGAAGGCGTTCGAGCCGCCGTCGACCATCACCAGCGCGCCGTTGACGAAGCGCGCCGCCGGGCTGCACAGCCAGATCACCGTGCCGATCAGGTCGTCGGGGACGCCGAAGCGCCCGGCGGGGGTGTGGTCAATCATCTTCTGCCCGCGATCGGTCGGCGTGCCGTCCTCGTTCAATAGCAGACGGCGGTTCTGGTCGGCGACGAAATAGCCCGGCGCGATCGCGTTGACGCGCAGCCCCTCGCCGAACTTGGTCGCCAGTTCGACCGCCATCCACTTGGTGAAATTGTCGATCGCCGCTTTGGCGGCAGAGTAGGCGACCGTGCGCGTCAGCGCGCGCTGGGCGTTCATCGACGAGATGTTGACGATGCAGCCCTGTCCGCGGCGCGCCATGATTTCGCCGAAGACCTGCGATGGCAGCAGCGTCCCGATCAGGTTGAGGTCGATGACGTAGCGCAGCGGATCGACAGGCATGTCAAAGATCGTCTTATCGGGCGTCACCGTCGATTCCGGCGTCGTGCCGCCCGCCGCGTTGATCAGGATGTCGATCGCGCCCCATTCTCCCAGCACGCGCTCGCGCACCGCCTCAAGCTGCCCTTTGTCGAGCACGTCGCCCGGCGCGGCGATCGCCTGCCCGCCAGCCGCCACGATCTCGCCGGCGACCTGTGCCGCCTTCTCGCTCCGCCGCCCGACGATGACGACTTTCGCGCCGGCGCGTGCCAATCCGTGCGCCATCGCGCCGCCAAGCACGCCGGTAGCACCGGTGACGATGGCGACGTGGTTTTCGAGGCTGAACAACTCGACAAGGAACTGTGTGGTATTGGAATCGGTCATGATCGCTTCGCCGGAAGTTGGAATAGGTCGTCGATACGGGTGAGCTTGCCGGTTGTCATCGATTCGTTGGCGGCGATGCCGACGAGGATCGA
>JAEVZT010000424.1 GCA_023392115.1 Chloroflexota bacterium | reverse complement strand
CCTGAATTTCGAGCGTGCCGAGCGAAAACGGCTCGTCGGCTTCGGCGTAGATCGTGAGCATGGTCGGGCTGCGCGTGATCTGCACGTCAACCCCACCCTGCGCGTTTACACCCGATGCGAAGGTCAGCAGGAACAGGAGCGCCAACGAGAGGATACAGCGGCGGGACATCAGTAACCTCCCCGAATAATCGCAGCGCGTGTCACGGGGGTTCCGTGACAGCGGCGCCGCACGTCTAGCCCAACGATTGTGACGCGAGCGTCAGCGTGAATCGAAAACTCGCATCTTCATCGTACCACAGAGGGAAATTTGTCGCCCAGATATTGTTGAGCAGGTTGAAGTAGAGCTCACCTTCGGGCGGCGCGTTGTCGAAATTGAGCAGCGCCGATCGTCCGAACGCGACCAGCGGCGCGTCGTGTGATTCAAGGCTCAACCACGGCTGTTCGGGCGAACCGCAAAAAGCGCGTTCGGCGGCGTGGAGCTTATGCCCGCCGTTCCGCACGACATCGAACGGCGAAATGACGCTGCCGAGTTTCACCAACCGCCATTCACGCGGATCAACCCCGGCGGGCGTCAGCGCAAACCAGATCGCTTCCGGCAGGCGGCAGGCAGGTTTTTCAAACCAGCGCAAGGCATAATCGACGCGCGCCTCGCTTTCCGGCAGCGTGATTTCAATCTCCCAGCGTTTTGGGCAGCCGTACACGGGCTGTTCAGTTTCCAAGAGCAGCACGAAGCGGTGATCGCCGCCGTCAAACCGATGGTACAGGTCGCGCAGCACCGGCTGCACGACCACGTGCCGGTCGATGAACGCTTCGATCCCCGGCTTCAGGTAATCATAGACCGCCCAGCTTTGAACTTCTGGGTCGTGCTTGTTCCGAATGTAGTTAATACAGAATCGCTCGTATTCCGCTTGCGAGAACGCCTCATACCGCGCGACGCCGAACGGATTCGTCGCGTTCGCCCACTGACGCCCGGTCGCGCGCTCGACCAGCCGGACGACAGCGCCCGAAGCCGGATCAAAACGCAGATCGAAGTGTGCCGTTTGGAAATCCAGCGACGGATCGATGCGATCGAATCCGCCAGTAATCGCCGGTGCGGGGCGCGTCGCGGCGACAGCTTGCGCCGCCTCGCCGGCGAACGGCGTTCCGGCGATCGCGTTCAGCGCCTGATCGAGGTATGCCCGCTGTTCCCCCCACGACTGCTCCATCTTCTGGAACATCGGCTGCTGCCGCGCCCCCGCGAACGCCTCGCCCGCGTAGTAGGTGTAGTCGGGCAAGTGGGTTTTCTGGTCAAGCCCCCACGTATGCTCGGCGATCATCAGCAGGCGCTCGCTGAAGCGCTCGAACGCCGCCTGATCGGGCAGCCTGCCCGCCTCAATCCAATCGCGGCGTTTCCGCGCCAGCGCCTTGAACGCCGCGACTTTTGCCGGGTCGCTGCCCACGCCGTGAATCCAGCTGTCGCCAATCTCGCCGGTGACGACCGGCAGCGTCTGTTTGACCGTCAACAGACGTTCGGCGTAAGCATCGAGGGTCGAAGGCGCAACTACCGCCTGCGGGAACTGATCGTACAGGCGCGCGTACAGATCATTGATCACCTGCGGCGACGGTGGACCTAGATTATCGCCGGTCAGCGTGATTGCCACCACGTCGCTCAAGCCGGGAACGATCGTCATTTCTCCGTAATTCGGGTGATACATGACGACGATCTCGTGCCCGCTGGCTTCGTCACGCCAGACGAACACCGGCGGCACGTCTGGCACAGCCGATCCGGGATTCACGCCGATGTGCAGAAATTCGAGTCCCGCGTCCGCCATCAGCGGTACGATGCCGCGCGTGTGACCGGGAACGTCGGTCATCTTGGCGGCGATCGTCCGCCGACCGAAGCGCCTGTCGAGCTTGCGCGCGATGCTCAACCCAAACTGGAACAGCGAGGCATCCATCAATTCGCTGTGCGTCGTGAACGGCAGCCCATGCCAGACGATATCGCCCTCCTCGATCGCCGCTTCCATAACCCGGCGCTTGGCTGCCGACGTGTTTTCGAGGTAGTGATCGATCAGCCATGATCCGGTCGTCCAGACGAAACGGCGCTCGCCGGTTTCCTCGCGCAGCCGCTTCGCCAGCGCCAGCGCCTGCGGGATGAACGACTCGACGTAGCGACGAACGACGCTCCGGGAAAAATCGGTAAAACCGATGTCAAGATGCGTTTTGAAAATGACGTGAACGTTGTCGATCAGAGTCACGTTCGCCGCTTTCTAGTGCCGTTCGTCGAAGTAAATCGGGTTCGTCAGCGCCCGCACAAGACACGGATCGTCGGCGTCGACGAGCTGGGCGCGGACGTAGGCAGTTTCGTCTGCCGGAATCGGGACTCGCAGCGTCTGTTCGTCCGCTTCGATCGGTCGGCGCTGCGCCAGAAGCCCGCCCGATCCGTGCAGTTCGAGCAGCGTCCCTTGCGCGTTGACGGCGCGTACCGATACCGACGCCATACCGTCAACCGGACGCGGCACGCTGTCGCCGGCGATCGCGTCGCCGCAGGACAGGTAAAGCTGCGCGCCGTCGGGAGCATCGCTGATGAAGGCATGTCCCTTGCGCAGTTCGCGCAGCAGATTGGCGGCAGAAGGCGCGCCGTCGCAGTGAATCCACATCGTCGGCGTGCCGATCTGAGCGACATGCTCAGATCGTAAGAAGTGTGCGTCGCTGCCGCCGACGGCGACGCAGCGTTTCCCCTGCGCCAGCTTCTGTTCCCAGAAATGGATTGCCTGATCGTTGAACAGCCGCCATGGACCGTTCCAGACTTCAATACAGTCGTACAGGTCAACTTGCGTGAACTCCCACGGCGGACCGTAGGGGCGTGGGTGATTGCACGACACCAGATAGCCGCCCGCGCGCGCCGCTTCCATCGCCGACGCCAGCTTGTCGGGCGTGAGAATGCGGAAGTCGATCCAGCCTTCCCCGCCCCAGATGTTCCAGTGTCCCTTATACGTCGTCACTTCGTAGCCGGGAATCAGCGTCAGCGGCGGGTCGATCCGGTTGAGCGCCGCCTGTTGGCTGCGAACGTTGTGATCGGTCACGGCGAGGAAATCCAAGCCGAGCGCCAGCGCGCGATCGACCAGCGCCTGCGGGTCAGAATCGCCGTCGCTGTGATAAGTGTGGCAGTGCAGCTCGCCGCGATACCAACCGTCCGGCTTTGCCGGACGCCGCGTTTCCTCGCGCAGTGGCAGCAGATCGGGAAAACCGGCGTCGCCGTCTTCAGCCGGTATCAGCTTGATCGTTACCGTGTAGTCGCAGCCGGCTTCGGCAACTTTATAGAAGCCGAGGCAGATGTACCACGTTCCCGCCTGAATCGAGCCCGGCATATACCCCGGCGTCGCCTCGCGCAAACCGATCGAGAAGCTACGCCGGGCGCTGCCGCTCCAGCCGCGAAAACCGGGCGACATCCATTCAACGCCGCGCACGTCAAAGATGCCGATGTCAACCGTGTTGCCGCCGCTGACCGTTGGGTCGGAACTGATGGCGGCGCTGTAGTCATAGGCGACGTCAATCCGTCCGATGCCCGTCGGCACTTCGAAAGGCAGGTGCTTGTAAGATAAGGTTTCGTCAGCCTGCGCGTTGCCGCGCAGGACAATCTCGATCGGCTCGCTCACGAGATCAGCACTCCATCCTGCCCATAGAAGAACGCCTTTTCGACATCCGGTCGCACCCAGACCTGCCGCGGGAAGTCGGGCAGTTCATCGGCGAAGATGCGCACCGACAGCAGCATTTCGTCAACCTGCACGACGACGATCGACTCACCACCGAGGCTCTGCGTCACATAAAGCTGACCGCCGACGGCGTCGGCTGCCGGTTCGGTCAGGATCGTCAGGTGTTCCGGGCGAATGCCGAGCGTCACCTTGCCCTGCACCTGCGCGGTCGCGGGGCTGTGGCTGGCGTCGAAGGCGACACGCTGCGTTCCGATGATGAGGACGCCGTCAGTCACCTGACACGGGATCAGGTTCATGGGTGGGTTGCCGATGAACGCGGCGACAAACGTGTTGGCGGGCTGGCGATAGACTTCGAGCGGCGTCCCCATCTGCATGATCCGCCCCTTGTCCATGACGACGAGCCGATCTGCCAGCGCCATCGCTTCCGCCTGATCGTGAGTCACGTAGACGGCGGTCACGCCAACCTGCTGCTGGAGATGCTTCAAAAACGCGCGCGCTTCCAGCCGCAGCTTCGCGTCGAGGTTGCTCAACGGTTCGTCAAACAGGAAGACCTGCGCCTGATGGACGACGGCGCGCGCGACCGCCGCCCGCTGCTGCTGTCCACCGGAAAGCTGTCCCGGACGGCGCTCCATCAGCTCGCCGATCTGCAAATTGCGCGCCACCTCGCCGACGCGCGCGCGCATCTCGTCCTTCGACACGCCGCGCACCTTGAGCGGGTAGCCGATGTTCTCCAACAGCGTCATGTGCGGGTAGAGCGCGTAATCCTGAAACACCATCGCCACGTCGCGGTCGCGCGGCGGGAGCGCCGTCACGTCACGGTCGCCGATATGGATGCTGCCGCTGTCGGGCGTCTCCAACCCGGCGATCATTCGCAGCGTCGTCGTCTTGCCGCAGCCGGAGGGACCCAACAGCGCGACAAATTCGCCGTCAGCGATGTTCAAGCTGATGCCGTCGACCGCCGCGAGCGATCCGAAAGTCTTGCGTAAGTCTTGAATTTGGATGGATGCCATTAGCGTTTGATCCCACCGAAGAAGCGGAAGCCGTAGCGCCAGTTGACCAGCAGGTAGAGCAGCAGCGCCGGAGCCGTATAC
>JAEVZT010000404.1 GCA_023392115.1 Chloroflexota bacterium | reverse complement strand
TGCCGAATGCCCCGGCGATGACGATCGACTGGATGGCGTTCGCGTCGATGCCCGCTTTACCCAACAGGATTTCAACCCCGGCGCGAATGGCGGCTTTTGCCAGCTGGATCTCGGCGACATCCTTGCGGCTGACGCTGATCGCGCCGTCACTTCCGTTGGTTCCGGCGGGCGCGAGGATGAACGCGCGATTCTGCACTAGCGGGTGCGATGGCTGGATAGCACCGCGCCTGTCAATTACGCCCTGTTCGACCATGACGGCGACGGCGTCGAGGATGCCCGATCCGCAGATGCCGACCGGTGGCTTACCGCCGATCGTCTGCGTCCGCACGGTTCCATCGAGGATTTGCACGCGCTCGATCGCGCCCGGTGCTGCCCGCATCCCCGCGCCGATGTGCGCGCCCTCGAACGCCGGTCCCGACGCGCACGAGCAGCTCAGGCGGCGACCGTCATGAACCAACGTCATTTCCGTATTCGTGCCAATGTCGACCGCCAGCGTAGTCGCTTCCGCGCGCCACACGCCCGACGCCAGCAGCATCGCCACGTGATCCGCGCCGACATATCCGGCGATGTTCGGCGGCAGATAGGCGCGCGCGTCCGGCGCGCACTTCAGCCCAAGTTCAGCGGCGGCAATGTCCACTGCGCCCGTCGTAATCGGCACGTAAGGCGCTTCGCCAAGCTGTCGCACCGGCAGGTTGAGGGCGAGATGATGCATAGCGGTATTGCCGACGAGCACGACGTCGGCGATCTGCGCCGGATCAGCATCGACTTCAGCGCACAGGCGGTCGATCATGCTATTGATCGCGTCCACCAAGCGTGTCTGAAGCATCGTGCCGCCGTTGGCGTGGGAATTGGCGTGTACGATGCGGCTGATCACGTCCTCACCATACGCGATCTGCGGGTTCATCGCGCCGGTTTTCGCCAGCGTTTCGCCGTTCTCCAGATCGAGCAAGTAGGCGGCTAAGCCAGTCGTGCCAATGTCGACCGCCAGCCCGAGCAGGCGCGTTCCCGGCGGGACGACGGCGGCGACTTCTGACCCGCCGCGCAGCGCCAGCCGCGCCGACCAGTCGTATTCGCGCAGGACGCGCGACAGGTCGCGCAGCGCTCCCAAGCCGAAGCTGCAAGGATGCCCAAGCTGATCTTCGACCCGGCGCGAATCGGCGCGCAGGTCGTGCAGTGTGGCGGCGTCAACCCGCACGTCGACCGGGCGGATTGGTGGATCGAGCTGGAAGGCGGCGCTTTCACCTTCGACCTGAAGCCGCTGCGGTGTCGTCAGCGACTCGGGCGGGATGTCGATCTTGACGCTGGTTACTGGGATGGTCTGGCACGCCAACCGCCAGCCGTTTGCGAGCTGTTCGGGCGAGAATTCAGCTTCTTCTTCAAGCGTCGGCGGCGTTACCTGCCCGGCGGCGATGCGAACGCGGCAGCCGCTGCACACGCCGATTCCGCCGCATAGGGAAACCAGTTCGACGCCGGCGGTTTGCGCGGCTTCAAGCAGCGTCGCCCCGGAAGGCATTTCGACGCGCCTGCCGATCGGCTGCAAGTCGACGGTGATGTTCGTACTCTTCATGAGGCGGTGGACTCTCGTATAACGTATGCACAAGTGTGACATGTTTCAGCACGTTTAGCGAGCAATGATACTGCTGATTGTGCTTCTGCCTGCATTACAATTCACTCAACCTTGGAAATGATTCTATTGTTGACATTGATGCTGCAACGGCTTGGAGATGCGTCTATGGCGAGAGAAATGCTGGAAGAACTCCTACAGCGCGCCTCGGCTCGGCACGACCACCTGTGTCCGCGCCAAGTATTAGGCGTCCGCATGGGCATGTACGCGGCGGAGTTACTTGATCTGCCGCTGCCGCAGGACGACAAACGCCTGCTGACTCTGATCGAAACGGACGGCTGTTTTGCCGACGGCGTCGCGGTGGCGACGGGCTGCGAGCTCGGACACCGCACGCTGCGCCTCGTGGATTACGGCAAGGTGGCGGCAGCGTTCATTGACACGCAAACCGGACGTGCCGTCCGCATCGCGCCGACGCTCGACAGCCGCGAACAGGCGGGGAAGATCGCCGGCGAGGGTAACAGCCGTTGGCGCAGCTATCTCGAAGCCTATCAGGTGATGGCTTACGAAGACTTGTTCATGGCGCAGGAAGTGACGCTCAACTTTTCGGTTGAGGCAGTGGTAAGCAAGCATGGACCGCGCGTGACGTGCGCCTACTGCGGCGAGGAGATCATCAACGAGCGCGAGGTCATCGCCAACGGCGAAGTTCTATGTCGCGCCTGCGCCGGTGACAGCTACTGTACCGCGCAGGGCGAAATCGCGTCGAGTACACCTCTGCCTGATACGCTGCTGGGGACGCTGCATCGTGAATTCTGACGTGAGTGTGACCGTCCTTGCCGGCGGACAGTCGCGGCGGATGGGAGCAGACAAGAGTTTCGTTCAGCTGCATGATAGACCGCTGATCGAGCACGTGATCGAGCGGGTGAGCGCGCTCGGGCTTCCGGTGACGATCATCGCCAACCACAGAGAGCGTTATTTGCCGTTTGGCTTTCCCGTTTACGCTGACGTGCTGCCGGGGAAGGGGTCGCTCGGCGGCATTTACACGGCGCTGCACTACAGCCCAACCCGCTATGTGCTGTGCGTCGCCTGTGACATGCCGTTTCTTCAGCCAGAACTGCTGTCCCACTTGATCAGCCTGCGTGATGGTTACTGCGCCGTCGTGCCGCTGGTCAACGGCGAGCGTCAGGCGCTGCACGCGGTCTACCGGCGCGACTGCATGCGCCTGATCGAGAAGCAACTGGAACGCGACGATCTGGCGATCCATAAGCTGTTCGGTCGCATCAAGACGCGCGTTGTCTCGCAGGCGTCGATCGCCAGTTTTGACCCGGACTTCCGCTCGTTCATCAACCTGAATACGCCCGGCGACGTGAGCCAAATTGGAATGCTGGAATGAGTACAGGCGGTTTGACGCGAGAGCCGCAGGTAGGATGAGGGGATGACGGTTTCGACACAGGATGAGCGCAAGTTGATCGAATGCTGGTTGGGCAGACTCCGGCGCATCAGCCGCCGCATCGTGCGGATGGAGGATGTCAACCTGATCCTCGCCGAAATTGTCTCCAGCGCCCACACGCTGGTCGGCACGGATACCGCGTCTCTGGCGCTGCTCGAAGCGCCCGAAACCCTCGTCCTCAAACACCAGTGGACGCCGCAGCAGGGTAACCAGACGGAATACACGCCGGTCGTTAACCCGACGCTCACCGGAATGCTCCACGCC
>JAEVZT010000391.1 GCA_023392115.1 Chloroflexota bacterium | reverse complement strand
TCAAACGATTGATCGATCGCGTCGGCTGCGGCTGCTTCATTAGCCGAAATGGCGATGCCGGTCAGCACCTTCGTATCCTGATAGCCGCGATCGGTCGCCGCTGCTACAAATTGGCAGGCTGCCAACTTTTCTTCTTCGCTGACATCGGCGCGGATCACAAAACCCGACTCATAAAGGACGGTCGCGCGGTCGACGTTCTGCGGCTGCCCGACGACGCCGAAGCTGCCTTCCTCGTAGTTCGGGTTGCTGCGCAGACCGACAAGCTCCCAGTGACCGCGGTCAAACATGGCGAAAACACCCTGCAGGAAGCGGTCGAGGAAACCGAGCTGCTGGATCATCTGGTCGTACGCCATTGGCGGTGCCGCAGCCTGCTGTTCGGTGATCAAGTCGCGCAAGAATGTCAGCGTCTCGATGCTTTCAGGCGAATCAAGGTAGCCGCTCGCGGTCGTGCCGTCGGGCGAAATCACGTCAGTCCCGTTCTGCCACATGCGGTACAGCCACTCGAAGGCGAACTGGCGCACGCGGAAACCCCACTGCGTCACGTTTTCGGGGTCGAAGTCGGGGCTAGTGGCATTGTTGCCGTTCGCGTCCAGCGTGGTTTCCTGCGCGATACGCACCAGATCGTCCCACGTCCAGCCTGCCTGCGGCGGCTCGACGCCCGCGTTTTCAAATGCCGTCGTACTGTAGTAGATCACCATCGGCGTGAAGTCATTCGGCAGACCGTAGATCGGTCCGTCAGCTTCCTGCTGGTGGATCGCCAACACCGACGGGAAGAAGCGGTCAAGGTCCAGTTCGGGGACGAGATCGACACATTCGCGCATGTCGAGGACATAACCGGCGTCGATCAGTCGCGCCAGAGTGGACGCATCTTGATTCCAGACGTCCGGCGCGGTGCCGGCGGCGAGGTCGACAAGTAACTGCGTGTCGAATTCCGGCGGCGTCTCAATGGCATTCACGTCGATATTCGGGTGTTCGGCTTCGAAATCGGTGATGAACTGCTGGTACGCTTCGTCAAGCGGCGTGCCCTGCTCTTCGAGCGGCACGACGAAACCCACAACGTCGAGCGTCACAGGCGTATCTTGCGCAAAAACAGCGGTTACGGAGAGGAGTGCGACGACAAGAAGCATCAAAGGAATAGAGCGCGTGTTGCGAGACATGAACACAGTCCTTTCTTACAAACGCAGCAGAATTACTCGGTAAGGTTCTTGTCCGGTGCTCAGCGTATAGGCAGTCCCCTTTCGCGGCAGAAACGGCGGATACGTGCGCAAATGCGGTTGGTGAGTGCGGACGATTGTCCTAGTCAACTATTTCGAAGTCTAGTTGTTCTGTCGTAGGCTGTCAAGAACCCCGGTCAAAGTTGTACATCACGCGCATAGACATCTCGCTAGACATCTAGCGAACAAGTCTTGTGTCATTCAGCACAGACTACCGAACCATGTCAATTCGCGTTATCATCATACTATATCGAACTACTTGCTGCACGAACCGACGACCATTCTGCGAAACGCTTGAGGATAACCCGCGCTGCCGGGACTGTTGAGGGATATGTATGACCGAGAAAATCGAGCGCAACCCGGGCATCCCGCTGGACACCGGCTTGGTCTGTGACCAGCGCATCAACCTGAGTGCGGTCGAGCGCCGCGCCGCGACGCTCGGCACCCGGCGCACCGTCAAGAAAGACTGGCAGGCGGCGTGGCTGCTCAAGGCGATCACCTGCATCGACCTGACAACCCTCGCCGGCGACGACACGCCCGGCAAAGTTCAGCGTCTCGCCGCCAAAGCGCGCCAGCCTCTGCGCCCCGACCTCCTCGAGGCACTTGGCATGGGCGGAAGCTGCTTGCACACCGGCGCGGTTTGTGTCTACCACGCGCGCGTGCCTGATGCCGTTGCTGCGCTCATCGGGACAGATATTCCGGTCGCAGCAGTGTCGACCGGCTTTCCGGCGGGGCTGAACCCGCACGAACAGAAACTTGAGGAAATTCGGTCATCCGTCGAGGCGGGCGCAAAGGAAATTGACATTGTCATCTCGCGCGAGCACGTCCTCACCGGCGGTTGGAAAGCACTCTATAACGAGGTGCGCGACTTCCGCGAAGCATGTGGCGAAGCGCACATGAAGACGATCCTCGCCACCGGCGAACTCGGCACGCTGCGCAACGTCGCTCGGGCGAGCTGGGTCTGCATGATGGCGGGCGCCGACTTCATCAAGACGTCGACCGGCAAGGAGAAGGTCAACGCGACGCTGCCGGTCGGGCTGGTCATGGTGCGCGCTATCCGTGCTTATCAAGAGCATACCGGCTACAAGGTCGGGTTCAAACCTGCCGGCGGCGTGAGCACGGCGAAAGACGTCATGCTCTGGCAGTTCCTGATGAAGGAAGAACTCGGCGACGAGTGGCTGGAGCCGCACCTGTTCCGCGTTGGCGCTTCGAGCTTGCTCGGCGACATTGAGCGTCAGCTTTCGCATTACGTCACCGGTCGCTACGCCGCCCGCCATCACATGCCTCTGGGGTGAGTATGATGAGTGTTCAATCGATTTTCCAACACCTGACTTATGGACCTGCGCCAGAAGCCGCCGATGCGGCGATGGCATGGCTGGACGCGCACGAGCGCAAATTTAACTTGTTCGTAGACAACGCGTGGCTGCCGCCTTCCAGCGGCGAATACACCCCGGCGCTCAACCCGGCGACCGGCGAAACGCTCGCGGAAGTCGCCGAGGCGAACGCCGCCGACATCGACACCGCTTTCAACGCAGCCAGCGCCGCTGCTAAGCGTTGGAGCAAGCTGCCCGGTCACGCCCGCGCGCGCTACCTGTACGCCATCGCGCGCAACTTGCAGAAACACGCGCGCTTGCTCGCCGTCCTCGAAGCCTTGAACAACGGCAAGTCGATCCGCGAGACGCGCGACATCGACATCCCGCTCGTCATCCGCCATTTCTACCATCACGCCGGTTGGGCGCAGTTGATGGAGCGTGAACTTCCCGGTTACGCGCCGGTCGGCGTCGTCGGGCAGATCATCCCGTGGAATTTCCCGCTTTTGATGCTAGCGTGGAAGATCGCGCCGGCACTGGCGATGGGAAACACGGTTGTCCTCAAGCCTGCCCCGTATAC
>JAEVZT010000378.1 GCA_023392115.1 Chloroflexota bacterium | reverse complement strand
CACCAGAATGATGCCGATGATGATTTCGACAAAACGGTGATTCTGCTGGTTCTGCATGACCTTCTCCTAACCTCCGCGATCCTGTCGGCTGCGGCTGCGCAGGAGTTCTTCCAGACTCAGCGGCGTTTCTTCTTCTTTTTCCTCGGCGAGCCGCTCGGCGCGTTCTTCTTCCGCCTGTGCGCGCTCAAAGCGCCGGTAGCGTTCGTTGAGCGACGGCGTCAGCGTGAAGTTGTGCAGCGCGTGCAGCACGCCGTCGATCGAGACGCGCAAATCCCAGTCACCCGACTCGAGCTTGCTGCTGCTCGCCAGCGGCAGGTGATGATCCGCCAGAATGTTCATTTCGCCGTCGCGCAGGTAGGTTCGCATCTCGTGGACGTACTGCGACTGCCCGTTGGCGTCGACGATCTCGAAGCGGATGACCGCGTTCTGATCGGCGTTTTCCGGCTGTACGTGGAGCGTGACGAACGGACGCACGCCATCCTCGTCCAGCGAGATGCTGCGCGTCTTGCGCATGACCATGCCGTCACGGTTCGACTGCGACGTGATCAGCCCGATGTCGAGCAGCGTCAAGCCGCTGCCGAGGTAGCTGCCCCGCCGGCGCGCGCGTTCGACAGCTTCGCGCGCCTCGCTGCTCATGCGCATCGACGTAAGCGAGGAACGCGAACGGTCGATAAGCTGTTCCGGCTGAAAGTCGAGGATCGAAGCCGCCAGCGCCAGAAATTACAGGCTCAACAGCACCGCCGTGACGGCGGGCGCTGCGACGCCGGACAGGACGGCGACCGCCACCAACGCCCCAAGCACGGTCAGCCAAGCGAGATTACGTCTTCTCAAGCGCATAACAGGAAGCCTTCATCCAAACGATACTACCGTGATTATACGTTAAAACACCCGGTCAGGTTGCAGCGTATGTGCGCGCCAGCGCGCCCCATTCGTCGAGCGTCAGCGTTTCGGCACGGCGGCGCGGGTCGATCCCCGCCTTTTCGAGCAGCGCGGCGGCGGCTTTCGCGTCGAGGTGCAGCCCTTCGGCGATCGCGTTCTTCAACTGCTTGCGCTTCTGCCCGAAGCCGGCGCGCGCGACGCGGAAGAACAGCTTATCGTCTGGCACGGCGACCGGCGGCGTGTCGTAGGTGTCGAGGCGGACGACGGCGCTGCCGACATCCGGACGCGGGTAGAACACGCCCGGCTTGAAGCGGGCGACGGTCTTGGTCTTGGCGTAGTACTGGGCGCTGACCGCCAGCAAACTCATGTCGCCCGGTTTGGCGGTCAGGCGGTCGGCGACCTCCGACTGCACGGTCAGCACGATCCGGCGCGGGCGCGGCTGGCTTTCGAGCAGCAGGCGCAAAATGGCGCTGGTGATGTAATACGGCACATTGGCGACGACGACGTAATCGCCAGTCCCGATGAGTTCGGGCAGGTTGACGTTGAGGATGTCGTCGAACACCAGCGTGACGTTGTCGAAACGGCTGAGGGTGGCTTCAAGGATCGGTTCGAGCCGCCGGTCAAGCTCGACGGCGATCACGCGGCGGACGCGCTGCGCGAGCTGCTCGGTCAGCGCGCCCGTTCCCGGTCCGATTTCAAGCACCGTGTCATCCGGTTGAAGCTCGGCAGCGCCGACGATCTTGTCGAGCGCGCCCGGATCGAGCAGGAAATTCTGCCCCAGACTCTTTTTCGGGCTGATGCCGTGCAGCTCAAGCAGGGCTTTGTGGTTCATCGCGCCTCGATCCGTTCTCAATCCCGTTCTCAGTCGGTCACAAAATAATCGATTTCTTCCGGCACGGGCGTCAGGATGTAAACGTCGACGTAGCCCGACCACGAGCGCCAATCGGCATCGCTGTAGCCGAGATCGACCCACAGCGGATCGCGGCGGCGCGCGCCGGTATCGGCGATCGTGCCAACGCCGTAGTTACGGACGTAGATTTCAGTCCCGAACGGCAGGATGCGCGTATCCGCGCCGACGATCCCGTGTTGAAGCACCTGCCCGGTCGCCGTGATGTTGTCGCCGCCGAGCGCCGCCGGATGATAGCTGGTGGCGTACATCCGCAGCTTGCGCCAGTAGGACAGCGTCCCCTGCGGCGTTTCGATTGTGCGGACGACGACGTTCGTGCCGTAACCGACGACGTGGTTGACCGGCTCACGCGTGATGATCGTTTCGGCTTCGGCACGCTCGATTTCGATGCCGTTTTCGTAACGGACGCGCGTCCGCGTCGTCTGCGCGCCACGCTGCCCCTGCTGGATCACGCGCCGCTGGTCAATCTCAAGTTCGGGGTCTGCCTGATACACCGTTTCATAGGGCAGCTCGGTTTCAGTTGTCTCGATCTCCTCGCGGACGCGGATCACGCGAATCGACATGCCCGGACGGAGCGGCGCGGTTTCGCGCGGGATGGTGTAATCCAGCCCGACGAGCGCGATCCCGGCTTCGGACAGCACGTCGTCGACGGTTTCGCCGCGCCCGCGCGTCCTGATCGTCTCACCGTCGGCGATGATCGTCACCGGACGCGCCCGCGTGATCGACACGGTCAGGTTCGGCGTGACCGGCGCGTTCAGTTCGGGCGAGATCGTGTCGGAGACGTAAACCGTAATTCCCGCTTCGAACAGCGCGTCGCCGACGGTTTCGGCGGTCGTGTTGATGACGCGCGGCGTGCCGTCATCTTCGACGCGGAGGTCGACGGCGTGGCGAACGGACAGGTACGTTACCGGCACGGGCCACAGCGGCAGATCGCCGGCGGTCGACGGCGTGCCGTCGACGAGGATCAGGTCGTCGTCGGAGACGGAAATGCCCTGACCCTCGAGGATTTCCGCCGGGTTGGTGAGCGTCGTCCACAGCGGCGTCGTCACGCCGTCGACGCCGAGAAAGACGCTGCGCGCCCTGTCGATGCGGATGACGAGGTTCGGCTGGATGGGTGTGTTCGGCGAAGGTGCTACGCGGTCGCCCTGACTCAGGCTGAGTTCAAGCT
>JAEVZT010000369.1 GCA_023392115.1 Chloroflexota bacterium | reverse complement strand
ACCTCCATGAACGTCGCGAAGCCCTCGTTGAGCCAGATGTCGCGCCACGTCGTCGGCGTGACGCTGTTGCCGAACCACTGGTGAGCCAGTTCGTGCGCGATCACCGTCTCTGCCCCGCCCCCGGCACCCATGGCGACGCTGGCGCTGAACAGCGACATGGTTTGCGTTTCGAGCGCGAAGCCAAGCCGCGCCCGCGTGAGCACAGCGCCGTACGCGTCAAACGGGTAGTCGCCGAACACGTCGCTGAAGAAAACGAGCATTTCATCCTGATCGGCAAACACGCGTTCGGCGCGGTCGGCGAACGTGTCGGGGAAGTAGTTGCGAATGCGGACGCCGTTTTCAGCCTCGTACTCCTGCACCTCGAACGTATCAATGTTCACCGTGCCGAGGTAGCTCGCCATCGGCTGTGCCATTTCCCAGACATACGTGACTTCGTCACCGGACTCGATCGTCTCCGTCAGCACGCCGTTGGCAGCGACGACATACGGCTGCGGGACGGTGATACGCAGCGTATACGTCGCCTTGTCGGACGGGTGATCGTTGACTGGATACCACGTCGCCGCGCCGCTCGTCTCGCTGGCGGTATAGACGTACTCGTCGCCGAAGTTCCAGCCGATCCCCGCGCCGCCGAGCGACGGTTCGGCATACGGTCGCGGCTCGCCGCCGTAGTCGATCACAACTTCAAACGAGTCACCTTCGGCGATCGGTTCGGCGGGCGTGATCGTCAGTTCGCGCCCTTCGTGCGTGAAGTCGGCTGCCACGCCGTCGACGGTGACTTCGTCCACTTCAAGCCCGGCAAGGTCGAGATTGAAGGCGCTCAAGTCCTGCGTCGCCAGCGCCGTTATCGTCGCCAACCCGACGATCGCTTCGGCGTCCATGTCAACGTCCACGTCAAGCGCGTAATGCTCGACGTCGTAACCGCCGCCGCCGAGTTCAGGATAATACGGATCGCCTGCGCCTTCCGCGCCGGGCGTTTGCGCGTAAACCATGCTCATGCCGAACAAACACAGAGCGACAACAGCCGCTCGACTCCACCACTTCAGCTTCCTACTTCCCATCACGCCGCTCCCTGAATCACACATTCCCCGCGTCCGCATCGAAGTGTATCATTTCTCGGAATTTCCGCTATAATGCTGCTGTAGATAGAGGTCACAAAAGGTCATTCGCTAGCACAAAGGACAGCCGCGTCCGTGGATATACCAAGTTGGGCGGCGCGAGGCATACTTGGCGCCGGTTTTCGCATCAAGTAGTGGGATGCACTTGTAAAGAGGGCTGAAGCACCTTGAAAAATTCCCTTGCGATTGAGACACATGATTTGAGCCGCGTCTACAAAATTCGCGGACCGAAGAAGAAAGGCGATCAGAAGACGCTGGTCGCGCTTGACGGCGTCAATCTCGAGGTCGAGCGCGGCGAACTGTTCGGCTTACTCGGACCGAACGGCGCGGGCAAGACGACGCTGATCAAGATTCTGGCGACGCTGCTGCTGCCGAGCAGCGGGACTGCGCTGGTCGACGGGCTGGACGTGACGACGCAGACGACCGACGTCCGGCGCAATATCAGCATGGTCAGCGGCGGCGAAACCAGCGGCTACGGTCTGCTGACCGTCGAGGAAAACCTGTGGATGTTCGCCCGCTTCTACGGGCTTGACAACAAGGTCGCCAAAGCGCGCATCGACACGATGATGAAGGTCATGGGCATCGACGACCGCCGACGCGCGAAAATCGGCGACCTGTCAACCGGGCTGCGCCAGAAGATGAACTTCATTCGCGGCTTCGTCAGCGACCCGAACGTGGTCTTCCTTGACGAGCCGACGCTCGGTCTTGACGTGCAGGCGGCGCGCGACGTGCGCTCGTTCGTCCGCCAGTGGATGCACGATCACCCCGACCGGACGCTGCTGCTGACAACGCATTACATGGCGGAAGCCGACGAGCTGTGCGACCGGCTGGCGATCATTGACAAGGGCAAGGTGCTGGTCTGCGACACGCCGGAAAACCTCAAGCGCAGCCTGCAAACCGACGCGATTTTCAACCTGAAGATCGCGCCGCTCGGACCGCGCCCGAAGAACGGCAACATGATCGAGTCCGTGCCCGGCGTACGGAGCGTCAACGCCGCCGATGTCAACGGGCACACCGAGTTGAACCTGACACTGCAAGGCGAGGACGCGCTGCCAAACGTGCTGGCGCACCTCACCGAGCGCGGGTCGAGTCTGCTGGCGCTTGAGAAGCGCGAGCCGTCGCTGGAAGACGTATTCATGAAACTGGTCGGGCGCCGGCTCGACGAGGACACGTCGCATCAGGAGGCGCAGGCATGACGGCGACTGAAATCTCACCCGAACGCCCGTCGCTGCGCCTGTCAGACGCGCGTGTCGAAAAGGCGACGGGCTTTAGATTGTTCTGGCGCGTGATGTGGGCGCGCGCCTACCCGCGCATCATCGGCTCAATGCGCGAAAAGAGCTGGCTGTTCTTTGAAACGCTGCTGCCGCTGCTGTCGGTCGTCGGCTACATCTACGTTTACCGCGCCGTCAACGCGCCGCAGGAATACATCGGCTTCGTCGTCCTCGGCGGCGCGATGACCGCGTTCTGGCTCAACGTCCTGTGGTCGATGGGCAGCCAGCTTTACTGGGACAAAGAGGCGGGCAACCTTGAAATGTACATCCTCTCTCCCGGTTCGATGATGGCGATTCTCGTCGGCATGGCGGTCGGCGGCATGATCATGTCGGCGACGCGCGCGGCGATCATCCTGATCGTCTGCTCTATCGCCTTCAGCGTGACGTATTCCGTCGGCAGCCTGCCGCTGCTGCTCGGCGTCTTCGCCCTGACGATGATCGCCCTGTATGGCATGGGCATGTTGTTCGCGTCGATCTTTCTGGCGTCGGGGCGCGAGGCGTGGCATCTGTCGAACCTGCTGCAAGAGCCGATCTACCTTGTCTCCGGCTTCTACTTTCCGGTGCGCGCGCTCGGCATGGTCGTCGCGGCGGCAGCCTCGGTCATCCCGCTGACGGTCGGCATGGACGCCATGCGCCAGCTCTTATTTCCGTCCGATCAGACTCTCGGCTTCCTGTCGGTCGACGTCGAAGTGGCAATCCTCGTCGTGCTGTGCGTCGCCTTCAACGCCGCCGCGTTCTTCGCGCTCAACAAGCTCGAACAAATCGGGCGGCGCGAGGGACGCATCACAGAGCGCCGCCGCTAGGAGGATTTAGATGGCAATCGCAACCCGTA
>JAEVZT010000366.1 GCA_023392115.1 Chloroflexota bacterium | reverse complement strand
TCGCCATGTCAACCGGGCTGCCGTTTTGATAATACAGCCGCCGTTTGACGCCTTCATGGACAAAACCAAACTTCTCGTAGACGTGGATAGCGCGGGCGTTGCCGGCGAACACTTCAAGCTCGACGCGTTCGACGACCGGGCTTGCCTGCGCCCACTCGACACACGCTTTCATCAGGGCGCTGCCGACGCCGCGATCGCGCCACGCCTTCGCCACATAAATGCCGAGCGCGGTCATATGCCGGTCAGCTTTCAGGCTGCCGCCGCCGCACGTCAGCGCGCCGATCGTCCTGCCGCTCGCTTCGGCGATTAGGAATACCGAGTTGTCCGAGTCGTTGACTTCGATGATCCGGTCGCGGATGCGCTGCACCGGCGGATCGAACTCGTCGGGGGCGTAGGGCGTGTCGACCGGCGGCTGCTCGCGCAGGATGCTCCGGATCAGGTTGATGTATCCGCGCGCGTCGGACGGCAGCGCCTGACGGATGGTGTAGTTCATACGGCGGCTTCAACCTTCGCGGCGGAAAACGTCAGCCTGAAATCTGAAATCTTGAACGCGCCGATCGGCTGGATGCCGCTGACGTCGGGGAAGTTCCTGCCGTCGCCGTGTGCCGACTCGACTTCGAGCAGGCTCAAGCGCCCGCTGCCCCAGAAGCGCGTCCGGTAGAGGCTGCCTTCGTACCACTGGCTGATCGTCACCGGACAGAGGCGGGTGCTTGGCAGCGGCAGCTTGACTAACCCCTGCTTGACATGAAGCTGCGCGATCATGCCGCCGTCAATCGCGGACGCGGTTAGGATGTCGCTGCCATCGGGCAGCATCTTGATGTCGAAATCCGCCCGTTCCTTCGGGATGCCCCAGTTCGCCCGCCCGCCGATAACGCTGGCATAGGTCGAGACGAAGATCTGCGTGATCGAGTGGCGGTTCTTCTTGCCGTCGTCAAACCTGCCGGGGATGAACAGGATTTCGCGGTACGCGCCGACATTTGACGTGCGGTAGTCGACGAAGCCGACGAAGCCGATGCCGCCGCGCCAGCGGTCTTTGAGCGGATCGGGAATCCACGGGGCGACGAATGCCTCGTCGAAGCGGTAGAAGATCAGGTAACCGCTGCGGGTCAGCTTCCACGGCGCGGGCGCAGTTGTTTCCTGTGACAAGCCGTTACTCCGGGTACGCGAGTCGTGGCGCTTATTTTAACGCGACTTGTCGATAACTGCCCCTCACCCGGGAGCGTCAAGAAACCGCGTCCCGCGCCTGTGCGACCCAGTCCACCAGCCGAGTTGTCGTGTACTGCCCGAGCAGCATATTCAACTGCGACGTGTGCCCATGAACGTGGCGCATGTTGTACAGCAGCAGTTCGAGGAAACTTAATTCGCCCCAGCCAAACGCGCAGCGACGCACCGCCGTTTCGTCGGTCAGCGCCGCGATCGTCGCCTTGCAGCGCTCGCGGCATTCGCCGAGATAGGCGAGCAGTTCGGCTTTTGTGTAGACCCGTTCGGGCAGCGGTCCGTCCTCGTCCTGCTCGATCAGCGTGAACGGCGCGGGCGGGACAAAGCCTTCCTCCGTGCCGGTGAAGTACAGGTCAAGCCAGAAAAGGGTGTGGTAGACGACGTACCAGAACTGCGAGAGTTCGGGCGCTTTGTTGAGCGGCTTCCACAGCGAAGCGCGCCACAGCTCGTCGGGGCAGGCGTTCACTGTTTCGGCGAGAAAATCGATCGACGCGCCGAACTGCTGCCAGAGGCTTGTTTTCAGGTTTTCGTCCATTTGCATATCGCCTTCCTGTTCCGTAACGAAAAAGCACCGTGATGCCCAAAGAGGCAGTTATTTGCTTTATGTCATGGGGAGCGCGTTTCGTGCAGCTCGCGTCAGCCTTTGATGCCGGTCATCGACACGCCTTCGATGAAGTAGCGCTGAAGGATGACGAACAGCAGCAGCATCGGCACGGTGGCGAGGAACGATCCCATCATCAGCAGATTCCACGGCGTGCTGCGCTCGCCTTGCAGCAGCGCGATGCCGATCGTCACGACGCGCGTGTCCGGCGTGTTGGCGACGACCAGCGGGTAGAGGAAGTCGTTCCACGCCGCCTGTACGGTGATGACGGCGAAGGCGATCAGCGCCGCGCGCGACAGCGGCAGGATGATATGCCACAGCGTTTGCAGCGGGTTCGCGCCGTCGATCATAGCGGATTCTTCCAGTTCAACCGGAATTTGCATGAACGCCTGCCGCAGCAGGAACATGGCGAAGGCGCTGAACGATCCGGGGATCAGCAGGGCGGCGAACGTGTTCTGCCAGCCGAGCTGGCGCATGAGCAGATATTCGGGGATCAGGATCGCCTGAAACGGGATCATCAGCAAGCCGAGGCACAGGGCGAAGACGACGGTGCGCCCCGGAAAGCGGAAGCGGGCGAAGCCATACGCCGCCAGCGAGCAGGTGATTAACTGCCCGACCGTTCGCCCGATGGTGACGATCGCCGAGTGGGCGAGGTAGTTGTTGAAGTTCGGCGAAACTCGATAAAGCTGCTCGAGGTTGCTCATGCAGACCGGATTCTCCGGTATCCAGCGGATCGGCAGCGTGTTGAGTTCGGTCGGTGGCTTGCACGCCGTCGACACCATCCACGCGAACGGCAGGATCATTCCAACCGCCCCGATGATCAGGATGGCATAGGTCAGCAGCTTGATCGGCAGCGTTAAGTCGGCGTAGGCGGGCTGCTGCATAGGCTGATCCAGCATCTAGTTCCCCCCTGACTCGTAGTACACCCAGCGCCGCTGAAGGCGAAGCTGGAAGACGGTAAACGCCAGCGTGATCAGGAACAGGACGAGCGCGACCGCCGAGGCGTAGCCGAACTGCGAGTGGGTGAAGGCGCTGTCATAGAGGAACAGCGTCAGCGTCGTCGCGCTGCCGCCGACGCCGCCGCGCGTGGTGCGGGCGGTCATGACGTAGACCTGATCGAAAATCTGGAAGGCGTTGATCACCGACAGGACGGTGACGAGAAACGTCGTCGAGGACAGCATCGGCAGGGTGATGTGGCGGAAACGCTGCCAGCGGTTCGCGCCGTCGATCGTCGCTGCCTCGTAAAGCACGCGCGGGATCGACTGCAAACCGGCGAGGAACAGCACCATGTCGAAGCCGATGCGCTGCCAGATGGTGACGACGGCGATCGGAATTAGCACGAGATCGGGGCGCGTCAGCCAGCCGATGTCGCGCAGTCCAAACCCGGCGAGCAGGTTGCCGACCAGCCCGTAACGTGGCTGAAAGATCCATGTCCAGACGATCGACGCGGCGACCGTCGACGTGACGACCGGCAGGAAGTAGATCGTGCGGAAGACGCCACGCCCGTGCAGTTTCTGATTGAGCAGCACCGCCACGCCGAGCGCCAGCGAGACGCCAACCGGCACGACGAGCATCAGCAGCTTGAACGTGTTGGTCAGCGCCTGCCAGAATTCCCGATCGTTGAGCAAGCGCTCGAAGTTCGCCAGCCCGATATGCACCGGCGGACGGATCGCGTTCCACTCCTGAAGCGACGTGGCGAACGCCATCAAGACCGGAATGCCAAAGAAGAACAGCAGCCCGAGCACGTTGGGCGCGACCAGCGCCATGCCCCAGTAGGCGCGGCGGCGAGCGAGCGGCGTTTTTCCAAAGAGATTGAGCAAAGGGGTCATTTTGGATGAACGGGTGATGACGCTGCCGCCATCCCCCCCCGTAAGCGGCTTCCTACGATTGGGCTTCGAGCTGGGTCGAGATGAATTCACACGCCTGCGCGGTGGCGTCTTCGACAGTCATGCCGAGGTCGAAGATGTTGATCACCAGTTCGGTATTCGCCGTTTCCCAGATTTCGTCGAACACCGTCACGCCCTGCGAGTCCTCAATCGCGTCGACGAACGCCTGAATGTTGACGTTGGTTTCGCCGAACGAAGCGACCCATTCATCCTGAAGCCCCGGATTCGCCGGAGCGACGCCGCTGCCCTGCGCGAAGTAACGCTGTCCGGCGTCACTGGCGAGGAACAGGATCAGGTTCGCGGCGAGATCGGGGTTTTCGCTGTTCGCGTCAGCGACGTAGCCGACCGAGTGCAGAATCGAGCGCGTGCGCCCGCTGTCCGGGTGGCGCGGAAGCTGGACGACGTCCCAGTTGAACGTCGCCTGTTCGAGCGCCGCCGGCAGTTTCCACGAGCCGCCCGCGACCATCGCCACGCGCCCCGCCAGCCAGTAGTTGAACGAGTCGTCTGCCGACGCGCCGCCAATGATCGACACGCTCGGCATCACGCCCTCATCATACAGCCCCTTGAGGAAGTTGAGCGCCTCTAGGCTTGGACGTTCTTCCAGCGTGCACTGCGTCCGACCCGCGCCGACCACGGGCGGAATACCGGTCGCGGCGATCCAGTTCGAATAACCCGCTTGGAACTCGCTGTAGACTGCCGCGCCGTAAACATCGGCTTCGGCGTCGGTCAGGGCGCGGGCGGCTTCGGCGAAGTCGTCCCACGTCCATTCGGCAGTCGGGTATTCCAAGCCAGCCGCGTCGAACATGTCTTTGTTGTAGTAAATGGCGATCGTGTCCCAGTTGACAGGGGCGGCGTACAAGTCTTGGTTTTCGCCCCAGCGGTACGGGTCGATCATGCCCGTGCCCCAGACCGACGTATCGACGCCGTACTCGTCAAAATACGGCTGCAAGTCGAGCAGGGCGTCGTTGCTGGCGTAGAAATGGAAATAAGTCTGCGACATGTTGAATACGTCGGGCAGGTCGCCGCCCGCCGCGTTCGTGCGCAGCAAATCCCAGTACTGCGCCCACGGCTGCACCTGAAGATCGACCTCAGCGCCGGGGCAGTACTCCGCCGTCCATTCGTCGATGGCGCTGCCGATGACCTGCGCCCATGCTTCATCCCACACCCACATCGTCAGACTGCCCGGTTGCGCGCAGGCAGCAGGCTCAATGGCGGGTGCGTCCGTTTCCGGCGTCGCTTCCTGCGCTTGAACCGCCGCAAATCCTACAAAAACGAGTGAGAATACGAGAAGAAGCAGAAAATGGCGAGAATTTCTGAACATCACTACCTCCTCGAAGCAAGTACCAGTAACGCTCAAAAGGATGCCCACATCCTTTGGCGACAAGTGTAGCGCACGCGCTGAAAATCGCTACTCCGGCTAGTTTATTACAATAGTAATTAAAAATGAATGAGAAAACGAATCATTTCAACGAAAATGACGATATACTGTGCGTATTAAGCCTTTCGGGCTGCATTACACGGAAGGCGCTTTGCCAAGATGGAGAGGACAACATGTTAAGCTGGGCTATCGTATTCCTCGTAATCGCGCTGATCGCTGCTTTCCTCGGCTTCACGGGTGTTGC
>JAEVZT010000330.1 GCA_023392115.1 Chloroflexota bacterium | reverse complement strand
TCCTTGCGCTTCTCGCGCGATTCGCGCGACGCCGAGCGCTCGGACAGGATCAGACGGTTGCGCGCGCGGTCGACTTCCATGACCTTGACCAGAATCGGCTCGTTGACCATCTGCCCCCAGCGATCCTCAGGGGTTTCCCCGCTGACGACGCGGCGGCGGTCGGCGCTCATCTGGCTCTGTGGAACAAAGCCGCGCAGCCGCCCAAAGCGGACGATCAACCCGCCCTTGTTGTAGCCGGCGATGCGCGTCTCATACACTTCCTGACTCTGACGATATTCTTCAGCACGCTGCCAGTCGATTTCCTCAGCGGCACGGTTCAGCGACAGGATGATGTTGCCGTTGTGGTCGTGCGGGTTGACAACGTAAACCTTGATGTTTTCTCCCGCGCGGAGCGACTCCAGCATGCGCTTGTTCATGCGCTCGAGCTCGTTCGTCGGGATAATGCCTTCCTTGCCCCCCACGTCGACGGTGATCTGCGTCGGCGACGTCGCTATGACTGTGCCGTCAACCAGATCGCCGCGCTTCAGCCCGCCCGTTTCGGGCGCGGGCTTTGCCGCTTGCGGCGCTGGGCTGCTTTCAGAAGGCAGTTCTACGTCATGGACGACCAGATCAGCAGGTGATGCTTCTTCCGCCACCGGGGTCTGAACTGAGCCAGAGTCAGCGGCAGGTGATGAAGCCTCGGCAGCGGGCGTTTCTTCCACTGCCGGAACATCAGAAGACAACGTCTCTGGTGCATCAGGCGTCGTGTCTTCCATCACCGGGTTCGCTTGGGTTTCGTTCGACTGTTCCGGAGTTTCCGAAGCATCTGCGCGCAGGTCTTCGGTTCCATCCAGCCCGGGTTTATTCGACAACATGGCGTGTAGCTCTCCCCCCGTTACGTGTGGGTACGGAGAGTTATTATACAATATCGGCTTAAAGAATCAAACAACAAAATTACGCCCGTCGTCATATATCAGGGCGTGCGTGGAAACCTTTAAGGGGGTTGGCTTCAGCGCGGCAACATTATCATATTTATAACACAGATGGGCGAAAAAAGTCTGTGAATTTGGTAAAAAACAGGGGCGACTTCGATAGTCACCCCTGTCTTCTCAGCTTGATTGTTCGCCGTTAGTCGATCATGCTGTTCTGGCGGAGCTGCTGCAAGTAATCGCTGCTGGCGTTCTCGTGACGCTCGAACACCAACCCGCCGTTGACCTCGTCAATCACGATCAGGTCGCCGGCGCGTGCGTCACCGCGTAGAAGCTGCGCGCTCAGTTCATTCTCAAGGTAACGCTGGAGCGCGCGGCGCAGCGGACGCGCGCCGAACTGCGGATCGTAGCCCTTGCTCGCCAGCCATCCTCGCGCTGACTCGGTCAGGTGAATTGCCAGACCGCGTTCCGCCAGCCGTTCGGCGATCTCGTGCATCTGGAGATCGACGATCCGCTCAACTTGTTCGAGCGACAAGGATTCAAAGATGATCACCTCGTCGATACGGTTCAGGAACTCAGGACGGAATGTGTCGCGCATCGCCTTCTCGATCTTCTGGTGATCGGCGATCGCCTGCTCGTCGGTCGGCTGAACGAAGCCCAGCGCGCCGCCGCGCTTGACGAATTCCGTGCCGAGGTTGCTCGTCATGATGATGACCGTGTTGCTGAAGTCAACCGTGCGTCCCTGCCCGTCGGTCAGGCGTCCGTCTTCCAGAATTTGCAGCAGCGCGTTCCAGACTTCCGGGTGCGCCTTCTCGATCTCGTCGAACAGGATCACGCGGTACGGACGGCGGCGAACCGCTTCCGTCAGCTGACCGCCTTCTTCATAGCCGACATAGCCGGGCGGCGCGCCGAACAGCCGGCTGACCGTGTGCTGTTCGCGGTACTCGCTCATGTCGATGCGCAGCAGCGCGTCTTCGTCGTCGAACATGAACTCCGCCAGCGCCTTCGCCAGCTCGGTCTTGCCGACACCACTTGAGCCGAGGAAGATGAACGAGCCGATCGGGCGGCGCGGGTCTTTCAAACCGCTGCGCGCGCGCCGGATGGCGTGGGAGACGGCGCTGACAGCGCCTTCCTGCCCGACGAGTCGTTCGTGCAGCGCCTCTTCCATCCGCAGCAGCTTCTCGCCCTCGGTTTCGAGCACCTGATTGACAGGAATGCCCGTCCACTGAGCGACCACCGAAGCGATGTCTTCCGCGCTGACCACCTCGTCAATCGTGTTTTCGTTCTGCCACGCGATCTTCTCGCGGTCGAATTCCTCTTGGAGCTGCAAGCGGCGCATCTTGTACTCCGCCGCGCGTTCGTATTCGCGCGCCAAGCCCGCCGCTTCCTCGTCCGCGCTCAGACGCTGAATCGCAAACTGCATTTCCTTGAGCCGGGGCGGCATCGAATACAGCGCCACGCGCAGCTTCGCCGCTGCCTCGTCGAGCAGGTCGATCGCCTTGTCCGGTAGGCGGCGATCCGACACGTAGCGATCCGCCAGCCGCGCCGATGCGACCACCGCATCGTCGGAGATCGTCACCTTGTGGTGCGCTTCGTAGCGGTCGCGCAGCCCGAAGAGCATGTCGATCGTGTCGTCAACGCTCGGTTCCTCGACATACACCGGCGCGAACCGGCGATCAAGCGCGCTGTCCTTCTCGATGTACTGGCGGTACTCGTCGAGCGTCGTCGCGCCGACGCAGCGCAGTTCACCGCGCGCCAGCGCCGGCTTCATCATGTTGCCCGCGTCGAGCGCGCCCTGTGCCGCGCCCGCGCCGACGACCTGATGCAGCTCGTCGATGAAGAGGATGATCTCGCCTTCCGCGCGCTGTACTTCTTCGAGCGTCGCCTTCAGGCGTTCCTCAAACTCGCCGCGAAAACGGCTGCCTGCAAGCATCGCGCCGAGGTCAAGGCTGACGACGCGCTTGCCCTGAAGCAGTTCAGGCACATCATTTTCAGCGATCTTCTGCGCCAGCCCTTCGGCGATCGCCGTCTTGCCGACGCCTGCCTCGCCGATCAGCACCGGGTTGTTCTTGGTGCGGCGGCTCAGGATCTGGATCACGCGCATGATCTCGGCATCACGCCCGATCACCGGATCGAGCTTGCCTTCGATCGCCATGCGTGTCAGGTCGCGGCTGTACTTCTCGAGTGTGCGATAGCGCGTCTCCGCCTGCGGGTCGGTCACACGCTGACCGCCGCGCACATCCTTGATCGCGTCGACAATGCGATCGCGCGTGACGTCGTTATCTGCCAGAATCTTCGCAACCGCCGTATTACGCTCGCTCAGGACGGCGAGGAAGATATGTTCCGTCGAAATGTATTCGTCCTTGAGCCGGTTGGCTTCTTCGTTCGCCAGATCGATCACGCGTTTGACGCGCGGCGTGATGAACACCTGCCCCGCGCCGTGACCGTAAATCGCCGCCTTCGGGCTGGCGCGCAGAACCTCGTCCAGCCGTTCGCGCATGGCGTTCACATCGACGCTCAGGCGCTCAAGGAGCTGCGGGATGACGCCGTCGGTCTGTTCAAGCAGTG
>JAEVZT010000178.1 GCA_023392115.1 Chloroflexota bacterium | reverse complement strand
TCTGCGACTTGAGCAGCAGGTCAAGCTGCTCGAGGGCGTAGTCGGCAGCCGCGTCGTCGTCCATGCCGAGGCGGTAAGCATACGGAAACGGCGCGACAAAAATCCCGCCCGGCAGCGGCTGGAAACCGGCGCGGTAGACGGTCTTCGAGGTGGTCATCGCCATCGTCTGCGCGGTGCGCCCGTGAAAGCTGCCCTGAAAGACGACGATATTCGTCTTTTTCGTCGCCTGACGCGCCAGCTTGACAGCGCCTTCGGTCGCTTCCGCGCCGCTGTTGGAGAAGAAGAAGCAGTCGATTTCCGGCGGCGTGACTTCGTCGAGCGCGTCCGCCAGCGCGACGGCGCTTGGCGGGATGACGATGTTGATTTGCCCGTGAAGCAGGCTCGCTGCCTGCTGCTGGATCGCGGCGACGACGCGCGGGTGACAGTGTCCGGTGTTGGTCACGCCGATACCGCTGGTGAAGTCGGTGTAGCGGCTGCCGTCGGCGTCGTACAGGTAAATCCCTTCGCCGCGGACGGGCTGCACCGTCGTCAGGTGCGACCATACGGGCGACAGATGGGAGAGAGGGTCTGGCGTCAGCATCAAGCAATCACCTTACGATTCAGCTATGCCTCTATTATAGCGACTCAGCGCGCGGCGAAACCGTGAGGCAGCTGCGGTCTGATCATCATGCTGGAACGGCTGCGCGACACGCGCTTGATCGACTGATGATGCGGGTTGTACGCCGGATTGTCCCAGACGATGACCGCGCCCCAACCGCGCGTATCCGCGTCATCAAGATAATTCGGGATCGTCGTGATCGGGCGGAAACCCTTCTTGATCTGCTTGCTCAGGTTGTTGTCGAAGTAGCGTCCTTCGACAACGCCGCGCACGTATTCTTCAGCCGACACGCTGTCCGCCACTTTGTGATAGCTGATCAACGCGCTTCCCGCGACCATGCCGCGCAGATTCAGACGCTTCGCCACCTTAAAACGCGCTTCCATCAGCTTGCCGCCGATGCCGTGCCCCTGATATGCCGGATGGACTGCCGACTCGACGCCGTACATCCACTTGGCGCGCGGATCGTGGCGCGTCAGCCAGCCGCCGCTGATCGTCTCGTCCCACGATTCGAGGAACGGGTGTTCCGGGTCAAACGGCAGGCGCATGGAACACGTCAATCCGACGACGCGTTCACTGCCGTCAGGCTGGATCGCCAGCGCGACGAACTGCCCTTCGGGAAAAATCATCTGGTGATGCAAAAAGTGTTTTTCAGTCAGCACGCCGTTTGGGCATGCGCGGGTCGTGCCGTAGACTGCGTGCTGCAAGTCTTCCATCGCGGCGACATAGCGCGGGCTGGAAGGCACGATAATAATCGGCTGGTTCGGACTTTGATCATCGGACATCGTCGCTGGCGCTGTGCGCCTGTCTCCTTCGACTCAGGGTGTTGGTCAACATGCCCCTCGACCCACTTGGGCGGGCGAGGGGCTGCATAAAACCGGTTACAGGGCGTGCTGCCCTGAAAATTCCCTTGTGTAGTTACCTACCGACGGCGCTTGACGGCTGCACGCGCTGCGCGTCGAACGGAATGATGCGCGCCGAACGCTTCTTGACGTATGCGGGGTTAACCCACATAATCGCCACGCCGTAATCTTTCGAACGATCGTCGTAGGTATAGTTCGGGATCACGCTGCCCGCCTTGAACCCCTTCTTGAGCTGCTTGGTCAAGTTGGTGTCAAAGCGCGCGCCAGCGACCACCTCAGCAACGTACTGCTCAGGCGTCATGTAATCCGCGACCTTGTGGTAGTCGATGATGAGACTGCCGGCGACAATGCCGCGCAGGTTGAGCCGGCGCACCACCTCGGCGCGGGCGTCCATCAGCTTGCTGCCGACGCCGTTGCCTTGATAGTCGGGATGGACGAACGACTCGACGCCGTACATCCACTCGCCGGTTGGGTTATGCGTGGTCAGTCAACCATAGCCCGTCGTCCGTTCCCAGCTCTCGAGAAGCGGTTTAGACGGGTCGAAGTCGAAGCGCATGCTCGACGTGAAGCCGACGACGCGGTCAGATGCCGTGTCGATGGCGACGAACTGCCCTTCGGGGAAGGTGTTGATGCGCGCGGCATACTGCTCCGCGCTGAACCATTTGTCGACCTGCTCCGGCGCGACGCCGTAAGCAGCGCCCGCGAGCTGCGGGATCTGTGAGGTGTGCTGATGCTCCGCCGGGATGACGACAATCGCCGCCGTTTCCGGCACCTGTCTATACTTGAACGCGATCATGATGTGACCTTTATCTAGCCTTCAGTAGTGAAATTGCGGCTGCTGCACGGCGACCACTCGCGTAAGCGCCATGCACCGTCGATGCTTGAGGGTTGGGAGCGGTTGCTTCACCCGCCCAGAACAGCCGTCCGGCAGTCGGCTGCGCGAGACATGCCCGCGCGTCCGCCGCTCCCGGCGGCGCGACACTGTATCCCCCAAGCGAATACGGGTCGTCGACCCAGTTCACAAGCCGGGCTGCGAGGGGTTCGATGTTTGGTCGCCCCAGTTCAGCCCGGAGTGTCGCCAAAGCTCTTTCGAGAGGTTTCCCGCTCGACAGGAGTTCGCGCGCCCAATCGCCGGTCGCGAAGGCGGTGATCACGACGGCGTCGGAGTCGTGTCCGAAGCTCGGCGACCACCACATCGGCGGGTTGCGCGGGCTGTAGAACGCCATCACGCCTTCGGGCAGCAGCGGCGCGTCGAAGCGGTAAACCAGCTTGATGCCGTAACCCATCGTCAGCGCGCCGATCGCTTCCTGCTTGTCGGCGGGCAGTTCGGGCACGAAGCAGATTTGCCCGGATTTGAGCACGCCGAGCGGCAGGGTGATGACGACCTGATCAGCTTCGAACGTCTCGCCGTTCGCCGTGTGGACGCGCACCGGCTGCCGCTCCCACTCGATCGTCGTGACGACCGTGTTCAGGCGAATGTCGATGCCGTCCGCCAGCCGGTTGAGCAGCGAGTCGTAGCCGTCGAGGATGCGGAAATCGCCCTGTCCGGCGCTCGTGTCCGTCATCTCCTCGACCGCCGCGCGCGCGCTGATGCGCTCGATGGCGTCACCTGCCGCGTTGCCCCATGACCGCCGCGTGTACTGAAGCTGATCGGCGCTGAAGCCGAGGCGGGTCAGGTAGGCGGACAGCGGTTCGTCGTCGGCGGCGACCGGGAACGAGGCGAACGGCAGTGCCCACGAGCGCGTCAGGTCAAAGCCCGCGTCGTTCAGGCGTGCGTCGCGCATCGTCCGCACGGAACCATCCGCCATGCGAACCAGCGAGTCATCTGTTTTCTGCCAGTGGAGCAGTCTCAGCCCGTAATCGCGGGCGAGCAGTCAGGTCGGGGCGCTGTCACCGTGAATGAACTCCGCGCCGAACTCGACGGGAAAGGGGGCAAAGCCGCGATCGGTGTGGACACGCCCGCCGATACGCTCGCGTGCTTCCAGAACGATCACGCTCTGGTACGCATCACGCAGATCGCGCGCAGCAGCTAATCCTGCTATTCCTGCGCCGATTATGATGGTCGACATAAAACACCTGTTGATGAAGCGAGGTTTACTCTCTATTCAACAGCATAGCCGAGGGTGAGGGAAAAGTCAACGCGAGTCGAGGGGAGAAGCGCCAAAAAAACACTTTAATAATTACAACCCCTATCTTACAAATTTTTCTTTCGCAGCCTGCCGATCCCTTGTGAAGAAGATTAACCGACCTGAAACCGGGCTTTCCAGTACGATTGGAATTACTTTGCATGGCTAAGCAAATTGGGTATACTTCGCCCGTCGCAGCAATTGAATGACTTCGGGAAGTTTTCGACAGCCGTTGAGAACTGCCCGTCTCCCCGAGACGCCCACCGCCTCGCCGAACGGACGCTTCATACGACCCTGCCCGAGACTTCCCCACTGAGGAGAAAGGTGTCGAGCAATGGAGCGTACCAAGCGGGACATGTACCGGTTCCCATGGTCGGGCAACGACAACCCGATCGGCTGGCTGGAAGTGACGGACAAGTGCAACACCTACTGCCGGGGCTGTTACCGCATCAACGGCATGCAGGGGCACAAGTCGCTTGAGCAGATCAAAGAGGAAATTGCACTGCTCAAAAAATGGCGCAACTGCGACAACATTTCGGTCGCCGGCGGCGAGCCGCTGATTCACCCCGACATTCTGGAAATTGTTGCTTATATTCGCAGCCTGAAAATGAAGCCGCTCATTCTGACGAACGGCATCCGCATTGAAAATGACCGCCCCTTCATCACCGAACTGAAAAAAGCGGGTATCGTCGGCTTCACCTTCCACATCGACAGCGAGCAGAACCGCCCGCACTGGAAGGGCAAGACCGAAACCGAACTGTTCGAGCTGCGCCAGCATTACGCCGACATGGTGCATTCGGTCGGCGGGCTGTTCGCCAGCTTCGGCATGACGGTTTACCCCGGCAACCTCGACTTTGTGCCGAAGATGGTCGAGTGGGCGAACAAGAACATCGACCGCGTGCACGGGCTGGTATTCATCACCTTCCGCAACGCGGCGATGGAAGGCGATTTCGACTTCCTCGTCGGCGGTAAGAAGGTCAACCCGCAGACGAGCTACATCGCCGACTCGGATCAGGAAGCGTACCTGCAAGCATCCGACGTGTACGACAAGATCAAGGCGTCGTTCCCGCTTTACGATACGTCGGCATACATGGGCGGTTCGGTGACGCACGACAAGATGACGTGGCTGGTCGCGGCGCAGCTTGGCACCAAGAGCCGGATGTACGGCTCGGTCGGCGCGCGCGTGATGGAACTGTTCCAGACGGTTCACCATCTGCAGCACGGCACGTATGTCATCTACTCGCCGAGCAACAAGATTCCGAAGGTCGCGTTCTTACTCAGCGGTCTTGACAAGGGCTTGCGCGGGACGTGGCGCGAGTTCTGGAAAGCCGTCAAGAAGAACCCGACCGAATTGTTCCGCCCGCTTTACGTCCAGAGCATCGGCATCATTCAGGGTCCCGACCTGCTTGAGGACGGGCGCGTCGACATGTGCGAAAGCTGCCCGGACATGACGGTTTGGGACGGCAGGCTCGTCCACTCGTGCCGCATGGACGAATGGCGGCTGTACGGCAACTACATCACGATGCAGCCGAAAGTCCACGAGGACGCCAACGGCAGCGTGATCGTGCCGGAAGCGATCTCGGTGACGCCGAGCAACAACTAAACTCTCGCCGCCGGTGGCTCAAGCCACCGGCAAACAAGACCTTGTAAGCCGGCTCAAAGCCGGCTGTACAGCCCCGTTCACGGGGCTTTTTTCGCTTGCCAGACCCTTTGAGGGTCTGGGGGAGGCTGACGGAGCAATATCCTCATCCCTGCGCCATAATATCCCTCATATCACATATGCCACGACCAAGAGGGGGATACGCGTATGGGCAGGCTTGACGGCAAGACGGCGTTGATCACGGGCGGGAATTCGGGTATCGGTCGGGCGACGGCGCTGCTGTTCGCGCGGGAAGGCGCGCGCGTGATGATCGCCGCGCGTAACGCCGACAAAGCCGCCGCGACCCTTGAGGCGATTCAGCACGAGGGCGGGGAAGCCGCGTTTGTTCCGTGTGATGTCCGCCGCAGCGACGACTGCGAGCGCGCCGTCGGCGAAACGGTTGCCCGCTTCGGTCGGATCGACGTGCTGTTCAACAACGCCGGAATCGTCCCGTTCGGGAAGGTGCTCGAAACGAGCGACGATGTGTGGATCGACGTGTTCGCCACCAACGTTCACGGCACGTTCTACACCAGTCGCGCGGCAGTCCGCGCCATGCTCGACACGGGCGGCGGCGTGATCGTCAACAACGCGTCGGACTGGGCGATCATCGGCGGGCAGGGGGCGACTGCCTACTGCGCCACCAAAGGCGCTGTCATCCAGATCACGCGCTCGATGGCGCTTGACTTCGGGCGGCAGGGGATACGCGTCAACGCCGTTTGCCCCGGCGATACCTACGTCGAACGCTGGCGCGAGGATGGACGCGTATCGCCGGACGAATTTGACGACTACCTCAAGCGCATCGGCGATGATTACCCACTCGGACGCGTCGGCACAACCGACGAGATCGCGCGGGCGGTCTTGTTCCTCGCGTCCGACGAGTCAAGTTATATGACGGGTCAGCTTCTAGTGGTTGATGGCGGCAATACCGCCGGGGGATTTTCGGCGCCTTAATCCGCGCGATGCACTTTTCTACCCCTCAACCCCCGACCCCTTCTCCCACGCAAGCGGGGAGAAGGGGAGAAAACCTTT
>JAEVZT010000024.1 GCA_023392115.1 Chloroflexota bacterium | reverse complement strand
AGCGAGGACAGCGGCAGTTTTTCGTTGGCGAGGTTGTGACGGTCGCGCACCGTCTCGAGAAAATGACTCAGCGCGGTCAACTGCTCGACGATCGACTGGTAACCGTCGCGCAGCCGGATCAAGCTGGCGTCGTTCGAGTCGGAAAGCCGTTCAAGCGCGCGGTTGATCTCGATCAGGAAGGCGCGCGGCTCGGTGACTGCCATGCCGTCGGCGGCGAGTCCCGCCATCGCCACTTCGAGCCGGTACAGGTTTGGGCGCAGCAGAAAAATGTCGGGCATGTGCGCCGTGATGCGCTCCGCCAGCAGGTACTGTAAGTTGCGCGCCGCGTCGATGTGCTGGTTTTCGGTCAGCAGCCGATGCGCCGCGTGATCAGGATGATTCTCGAAGATCAGCGTCACCGCGTCGAGGATTGCCGGCGGGACGGGACGCACGTCGGAATCGACGAGCAGGCGCGACCAGTCGAGCAGCAGCCCGATCAGCGTGGCGCTGTCGCCGCGCGCGCGCGGATTCAACTCGTCGAGGACGCTGATCGCTCGCGTCCAGTTGCCACTTTCGAGGTAGATGCGCGCCGCGTCGAGGTCGGCTTCAATTTCGAGGTCGCTCAGGCGGTTGAGGATTTCATCGCGCGCCTGCCGCGAAGGTGGAAAGCCCGGGTCGAGCGCCAGCCCGCCTTCGAGCAGCTTGTACACGCCATTCAGTTCATCCTTGCTCAGTTCACGGCGAAGGCGGTCGTTGACGCGCCCGAGAATCGAATTGCGCTCGCGTTCCAGCGGCGAGCGGTAATCGTTCAAGTCCTTGCGCAGTTCGGCGATCGAGCCATAGCGCAAGCGCGGATTGGGATGCGAGGCACGGCTGACGATCTGCTGCAAGCGCGAATGAATCCGCTCGGCGTCATGTCCAAAATTGACGCGGAAGTCTTCGCCGGCGTCGCGCGGGACTTCCAGACGACCGCCGCCCGTCAGGATGAAATACAGCAGTTCGCCGACCTGAAACACGTCGGTCTGCCTGCTGATACCCTGCTGCGTGATCTCGTCGCCTTCGAGAAAGACGGCGTTCCCCCAGTCGATCACCTTGAGGCGGTAGGCGTCTCGATGCCAGAAGAGGTGCTTGGCGTCGACGTCGTTGTAGACAATGTCGTGGGCGTGCGCGGTGAACAGCAGGTCGAGCAAGCTGTCGATGATCACGAGCATTTCGAGTTCGGGCAGGCGCTCGCCGCGCTGCGCCAGCTCAAGCACCATGTCGGCGACGATTTCACCCTGCGCCCGTTCCATGACGATGTACTGGTGGGCAATGCCGCCGATCGTGAACTGCCCGCTGCCGACCAACGCCGTGATCACCGCATGCCCCGCCAGCCGCGACAGCGCCTTGCGCTCGTTGAGGATGCTCACTTCCTGCCCAAAACGAATCGGCGGCGCGTCCTGCGGCGCAGGGCGCTTGATCACAACCGGGCGGTTATTTTCGCGCGTGTCGACCGCGCGCAGCGTCTCACCGGAGCGCCCGCGCGGGTAAATATAATCATACTGGTAGCGGTTATCGAAAAGGCTGCCTGTCATCGCGTTTGATCTCCCACAGCACCTTTATTGTACGCATGGGGGGTGTCAGTCGCAAAGCCGACATTCGTCACACGGCAGCGCCGACGTTGGTTGACAGGGTGTGCATAGAGATCGTAAGATTGGACAAAGCCAGATTTTGAGGGTTATAGCCGTGTTACAGCAGGGATCGAACCGGGATTTTCGGTATCTGGATACGGATTCCGATCGCAAGGAGCTGATCGCCGATATTCGGCGCGTCCGCCAAGCGGTCGTCCAGATGGCAGAAGCGGTTCCTCAGGAACGACATTTCGAGCCTCGCTATCACGGTTGGTCGCTGTCGGCGCTGATGATGCACCTGCACCTGACCGACAGGCTGTCGCTGTTCGGCATCCAGCTTGCGCTGGTCGGCATTCACCCGCCGCTGTCGTCCGCCAATCTCGATCGCCTCAACGACTTCACGGCGCGCGTCTTTCAACGCCGCCTACTGACGGCGACGCTGCGCGGAATGCGGGCGCACGAATCGCGGATCACCGACTTCATCCTACGCCTACCGATCGACCGTTTTAGCAAGCAGGTCTGCTACCCGCCCGCCGACACATACCTGACCGTCGAGCGCGCGATTCAAGCGTTTTTCCTGTTTCACTGGCAGGAACACTTACAGGTGATGCAGAAGATCGAGGGCATTTACTACGAGCCGCCCTCGTCGGCAGAGGTCTAGATGTACGCACTTTTTTGACCCCCTCTCCCCATACCCCTGTGCAACCTTCGGTTGCCGTCCCGAATTCAGGGGAGAGGGGCTAAGAAAGCTGCTTGGGTTTGCTCCCCTCTCCGAATTCGGGGAGGGGACGGGGGTGGGGTCTGAATGGCGAACGCTTTGTAAAGCTTGTAACAGGTTCTTAGCACAACTCGGAAGACAATTACACAATGCGGATCATCTTACAACGCGTGCGCCGGGGCAGCGTGACTGTCGACGGAGCGGTGACCGGCGCGGTTGAGCATGGCTTCGTGGCGCTCGCCGGCGTAACGCACGGCGATACCCGTGCCGAAGCCGAGCTGCTGGCGAAGAAGACGGCGAATTTGCGCGTATTCGAGGACGCGCAAGGCAAAATGAACCTCTCGGCATTGGAAACCGGCGGCGGCGTGCTGGTGATCTCGCAGTTCACGCTGTACGCCGACATGCGGCGCGGGCGGCGTCCAAGCTTTATCGACGCGGCAGCGCCCGATATCGCCGCGCCGCTGGTTGACATCTACGCCGAACGGCTGCGCGCCGAGGGCATCACGCGCGTCGAAAAGGGCGTATTCGGCGCGATGATGCTCGTCGAAATCCACAACGACGGTCCGGTGACGATCATCCTCGACTCCAACGATTACAGGTGATGACGAGAGTTTTATCAGACTTCTTATGCAGAATCTCTGCTCGTCTAATACGGCTGTTGTATACTCATGCTGCTCTAGGAACTTCCCCAGTTGCAATGATCAGGTACACTTGTGAACGTACCGTCGTTCACTGATAATCTCAGGTGAAACCGATGTTTGAACAACTCGTAACCGATCTGCGGCACGCTGATCCGACGATCCGCTATGAAGCGGCACAGCAGCTCGGCGCATCGCAGGATATGCGCGCCGTCGACCCGCTGATTACGATGCTGCCGGACGACAACTCGAAGGTGCAGTACGCCGCCTTTTCCGGGCTGGTCAAGCTCGGCGCGTCACACGCCGCCGAAGCGATGGTCGATATGTTGATCAGCGACCTCAACAGCCGCGTTTGGGAACTACTCAAGCTGAATATCGGCTTGCGCCTGCGCGCCGGTCTGCTCGATCTCGTCCAGCCGGGCGACATCAGCATCGCCGATCAGGTCGTGGCAACGCTCCAAGATACGGCGCTGGAACTTGACGATCACCAGCGGGCGTTCTTCGTCCGCGTGTTGGGTCGCACCGGCGACCGCGAGCGCGTCGATCTGCTGATCAAGCTGCTGGTGAAGGGCAGTGAGCCGATCCAGACCGCCGCCGCTGAAGCGCTCGGCTGGCTGCGCGACGATCGCGCCGTGTCGCCGCTGCTGGTTTTCCTCAACGAACAGCACGACACCCTGCGCGAAGCCGCCGCCGAAGCCCTTGGGCGTATCGGCAGCGAGAACGCCGTCGAGGCGCTGATCGGCAGGCTGAACGATTCGAGCGAATGGGTGCGCCGCGCCGCCGCCGAAGCCCTCGGCGACATCGGCAACCGGACAGCCATTCACCCGCTTGTCGCCCTGCTTCAGGACGAAAGCACGATGGTGCAGGACGCCGCCTTTGAAGCCCTGAAGAAGCTGAGCTACGGCTCCTACGACGTGACGTTGTAGCATAGACCCCCTCACCCCACCCCCTCTCCCCCGAATTCAGGGGAGAGGGGCAAAGAACGCTGATCGGGTTTGCTCCCCTCCCCGAATTCGGGGAG
>JAEVZT010000620.1 GCA_023392115.1 Chloroflexota bacterium | reverse complement strand
AATGTCGTCGGGCTGATCTTCAACGACGTGGGCGATGAAGCGGGGAACGTCACTGCCGAAGTCAAGGACGACTTCGAGTTCGCGGTCAACGGCGCTGGGGTAGGGCGTGTGACAAGCCAGCCGTATTGGAATATGACACAGCCGAATCTCACCGTCGGCTTGATGCTGCTGGTCGGCGACCGCGGCACGAGTCTCTATTACCCGCTTGGAGAGTTCGGTACGTCGATTTTCACGACGGATGGCAGCCGCAGCCCCGCCGACGCGAACGGCGACAGCGCGATCACCGATCAAGAACTTGCCGACTATATCCGCGCGAACTACTTCGCGGCAGCAGCGCCGGCGCCGGTATCAGCATGTCCGGCTGACCTGCCGCCGCGGCTGGTCGTTGGACAGCGTGGACGGGTCACGCCGGGCACCGCGAACAACCTGCGCGCGAACCCGAGCCGTAATGCAGAACGGCTCGGGCAAATCCCCGGCAGCGGCGAGTTCGACGTGCTGGCGGGTCCGGAATGCAGCGGGGGGTTCACGTGGTGGCAGGTGCGCTACGGCGGTCAAATTGGCTGGACAGCCGAAGGCAGCGGCGGGGTGTACTGGCTTGAGCCGGTTGCGGGTGGCTCAGGAAGTTCGACGAGTCCCTCGGTGGTGTTCACGCGCGATCTCCGCCTGACGTCGCCGCGCATGACGGGTGACGACGTGATCGCCGTGCAGGCGAGGCTGACCGACCTTGGCTACGACAGCGGTTCGATTGACGGGATTTACGGACCGATTACGGAAGGGGCTGTGCGGCAGTACCAGAGCGACCACGGCTTAACCGTCGACGGCATTGTCGGACCGATTACGTGGTCTCGGTTGTTCACATAAACGAGCCGGATGTCGTCGCACGCCCGCGCGTAGGTGACGCGGGCGTTTTCATTTCTATATGCAGCAGGGAAACTCCTTCAGGAAGTGTACTGACGCGCATCGCTTGTTCGAGAGGAGCGCCGCCGTCTGCCAATTGCTTGACAAGCGATGAGAGGTCTTCCTATAATCGAGGTGAACTTGTCATTACAGTATGACATGATCCGATATTGGCATGAGTAGAGAGGGAGTCGCCGGCAGCGTTTTCCGTTACTTATTTGTTTCAAAGTACTCGTCGCGCGCGTTTTGGATAAAAGGAGCAGTCACGATGTTGAGCAACCGCAAATCGTTTTTCGCCTTTGCACTACTAGTCACTGTCCTCTTGATCGGCTCTGTCGCGCCGCTCGCCGCGCAGGATGGCGGGCGCTGGCAGGAACCGATCGTTATCGGCTGGGCACCACCGGACATCACCGGCGTCTTCCGTACTGCGACCGATTTCTTTGAAGCGGCAGCTGAAAGCGCCAACGAAGCCGGCTATAACGTGCAGGTGATTTCTCAGTCGCCCGCGACCCACACCTCGTTCGCCGATCAAGTGGCGATCATCGAAGACTACATTGAACGTCAGGTAGACGTGATCGCCATTTCGCCGATCGAAGTTGAGGTCATCATTCCCGTGCTACAGCGCGCGAATGAGGCGGGCATCCCCGTGATCATCGTCAACCTGCTGGAGCCGATCGAAGGCGTCGACATCGCTTCCTACATCGGCTTCGATAACACGGTCGCCGCCGAAGTGACGGCTTACGCGCTCGTCGACTATTTCGGTGGACCGGGCGTGCTCGGTACGGGCGAGACGGTTGAGATCGAAGATGGCACGTTCCTCGACTGGGAGTTCTGGAATGAGCTTTACGCCGACATGACCGAAGAAGAACGCGCTGAAATCGTCGCCACCGGCGCGATTATCGAAGGCGTGGCGGGCGGCTTCTTCTCGACGGCGCGCCTCAACGGCTTCGACAACGTCGTCAGCCAGTTCCCGAACATCGAGGTTGTTGGCGAGCCGTGCGCGGCGGATTGGAACCGCGAGAAGGGCGTCGCCTGCGCTGAAGACATTCTGCAAGCGAACCCGGAACTCGACTTCATTTGGGCGGCGTCGAACGAGATGGGCATGGGCGCCATGCTCGCTGCCGAAGCCGTCGACCGGCTTGAGATGGCTGGCGAAGAAGGCGAAGTGACGGTTGGCGATAATACGGTCGCCGTTTTCACCAATGACGTGACGCCGGAATCGGTCGAGCGCATCAGCGAAGGACGCATGATCGCCGAGACGACCCACGGCTTCGCTGACTGGGGTTGGTACGGGACGCAGTTCGCCGTCCAGCTCGCCTGCGGCATGGAAGTGCCGGAGACATTCGACATTCGCCCGCGCGTCGCCTACATCGAGAACGCGCGCTTGTTCTACCCCGATCCGGTTCTGCCGGAAATCGACTGGGAGTCGATGAAGGCGGAGTGCGAATAGACTTGTTTTGCCCGGCGGACATGAAGTTCGCCGGGCACATCTTTGCCGACTGTTGACATTATTCGTTATTGCCGGAGTAGGTTTACCAAGATGCGTTTTGAAGGACAGGTTGCCGTTGTCACCGGCGCGTCGCTCGGCATTGGACGCGCCGCAGCCGAAGGCTTTGCCCGCGAAGGCGCGCGCGTCGCGCTGATCAGCAAGCACCCGGAGCGCGGCGCGCAAGCCGAACGCGAACTGACGGGCAGCGGGTACAGCGCCAAATTCTTTCCGACCGATCTCGCAGTTGAAGACGACATCCGCCGCACGATTGACGCCGTTGTCAGCGAATGGGGGCGGCTCGATATCCTCGTCAATAACGCCGGTATCTACATGCAGGGTGACGTGACCCAGACATCGCTCAACGACTGGGAACGGATCATGCGCACCAATGTGACCGGCGCGTTTCTGTGCACGCGTTACGCCGTGCCCGTGATGCAGCGCGGCGGCGGTGGGGTGATCGTCAACGTCTCGTCAGAGGCGGGGTTGGTGGGTATTAAGGGACAGGTCGTCTACAATGTCTCGAAAGCCGCCCTGATCGCGCTGACGCAGAGCTGCGCCGTCGACTTGGCGGAGCACAATATCCGCGTCAACTGCGTGTGCCCCGGCACGACCGACTCGCCGCTTGTACAGGCAGCCGTCAGCAGCGCCGATGATCCTGCCGCCGCGCGCCGACGGCTCGAACAGATCAGACCAATGAATCGCCTCGGCACGTGCGAGGAGATCGCGTCAGCCGTGCTGTATCTCGCCAGCCCGGAAGCGGGTTACGCGACCGGCGCCGTCCTGAGTCTCGACGGCGGCTACACCGCGCAGTGAGCGAGCCGCAGAAGGGTTTCGAGATGGCGCAAGCAGCTCCACTCCTGCAAATGGAGCAAATCGAGAAGCAGTTTCCCGGCGTTAAAGCGCTCGACAAGGTGGACTTCGACCTGTATCCGGGAGAAGTTCACGTGCTGCTCGGCGAGAATGGCGCGGGCAAATCGACGCTGGTGAAGATCCTGTGCGGCGCGCAGCCGATGGATAGCGGTCGCATCAAAATCGACGGGCGCGACGTCGGCGTGCTGACGCCGCAGCGGGCGAAAGACCTCGGCGTGGCGATGGTCTATCAGGAACTGACGCTCATCCCCGCGCTGTCGGTCGCCGAAAATATCCTCATCAACCAGCTTCCACGCGGCGCGCTCGGCGTCGTCAACTGGAAAGAAGCCAACGAGCGCGCGCGCCAGAGCCTTGCGGCGCTCGGCATCGATCACATCGACCCGCGAACGCGCGTTGACCATCTGAACGTCGCCGAACAGCAGTTGACCGAAATCGCCCGCGTCCTCGCGCGAAGCTGCCGTATTCTGCTGCTCGACGAGCCGACATCGGCGCTGTCTGAGACGGAAACCGAGAAGCTGTTCTCGATTATTCGCCGCCTGCAAGCGCAGGGAGTTGGCGTCATCTACATCTCTCACCGCCTGCACGAAGTCCCGCTGATTGGTACGCGCGTGACTGTCATGCGCGACGGCAGAGTCGCCGGGACGCTGCCCGCCGAAGCCGTCGAACGCGAGACGCTGATTCAGCTCATGATTGGTCGCCGTCTGACCGAGCAGTATCCGAAAAGCGAAACGGCGATCGGCAGCGCGCTCCTGCGCGTCAAACACCTGACGGTGCCCGGCGTGCTGCACGACCTCGATTTCGAGGTCAAACGGAGCGAAATTGTCGGCGTCTTCGGCTTGATGGGTGCGGGTCAGGCAGAACTCGCGCGCGCGCTGTTCGGGCTGATGCCGGGCATACACGGAGAGATCGAGGTTGACGGCAAGCCGGTTCA
>JAEVZT010000260.1 GCA_023392115.1 Chloroflexota bacterium | reverse complement strand
AGCGCGCGGACATCCTCGCCGATCTCACGCCAGACGTAGGGCGGGGCAGGCTTGTCGCTTAGCCCGTGCCCGCGCAGATCGACTGCGTAGGCGTGGCAGCCGGGCAAACGGTTGATGACACCGTCCCAGCAGCGGGCGTGAAAGCCTGTGGCGTGAACGAACAGGATCGGCGTGCCTTCGCCCGCCCACTCGTAGACGGCGAGGTCAAGCCCGTTGGCGTGAACTGTGAACTGTTCAGGCATACTCCCCCCAAGATCGGCTGGTAGACGATTATTCTACCGCCGATCTCAGGGGAACGGGCGCTCAGGCGGCGACGAATTCCTCGTAAGACCCGGCGAACACGCGCAGGTGTCCATCCTCGATCTGCCAGATTTGCGTCGCCAGCGTCGCGATCAGGTAGCGGTCGTGTGACACGAGCAGGATCGTTCCGTCGAAGCCTTCAAGCACCTCTTGCAGGACTTCCTGCGCCTGAATGTCGAGGTGATTGGTCGGCTCGTCGAGCAGCAGGAAGTTCGCCCCTTGCAGCGCGAGGATCGCCAGCGCCAACCGCCCGCGCTCGCCGCCGCTCAGGTCGGCGACGCGCTTGAACACGTCGTCGTTCCTGAACAGATAACGACCGAGGATGTCCCGCGCTTCGCCGGGTCGCATCGGCTTGTGGCGGATCAACTCGTCGAGCACCGTATTCTCTGCTTCAAGTCCCTCGTGCGCCTGCGAGAAGTAGCCGACCTTGACGTTGATCCCCAGATGCAGCTTGCCCGCCAGCGGATCGAGTTCGCCGGTCAGAGTCTTGAGGAACGTCGTCTTGCCCGTCCCGTTGCCGCCGATCAACGCGGCGATCTCGCGTCGCGTCAGCATGATGTCGTCGGCGTCGAACAGCGGCGTCGAGGGGTAGCCGACGCACAGTTTGTGCGCCCGCAGCACCAGATCGCCGCCGCGCTCGCCCGGTTTGAGGCGCATGTTCATGCGCGGCTGGCGGGCGTTTGGCGGTTGGAGCGCCTTGTACGCCTGCTCGGCTTCGTAGATCGTCATCATGCCCGGGTTGCCGATGCCGAGGTGCATCCAGCTTTTCGCCGACTTGAACTGCGTCAAGCCGAGTTCGCGGATGGCGATCAGTTCGCGCGTCAGGCGCTTCAAGCGACCGACAGCTTGGGCGTTGGTCGACGCGCGGGCGATGTTGCGCTTGATATAGTCGATCTCTCTGCCGAGGCGCTCCATCTCTTCGGTGTAGACCTTGTCGCGGCGCTCCCAGCGTTCCTGACGCTGGCGCAGGTAGGCGCTGTAGTTGCCGCGGTAGCTTTCAATCCCTGTGCGGCTCATTTCCCAGATCGTGTTGACCGTCCGGTCGAGGAAGTAGCGGTCGTGGCTGACGATCAGCAGCGCGCCGTCCCACTTGTAGAGCGCCTTTTCGAGCCATTCGACCGCCTTCACGTCGAGGTGATTCGTCGGCTCGTCGAGGATCAGCAGATCGGGCTGTTCAAGCAGCAGGCGCGCGAGCAGGGCGCGGGTTTTCTGCCCGCCGCTGAAGTGCGACAGCGGCGTGTCGTAGTGCTGCTGGTGAAAACCCAAGCCGCCGAGCGTCTGCTCGATGCGGACGTCGTAATCGTAGCCGCCCGCATGGGCGAACGCCTCTTGGAGCGTGCCGTAGTGGTCGAGCAGTTCGGGAGTCGGGTTGGCGGCGATCGCGTGTTCGAGCGCGCGCAGTTCCGCTTCCTGTGCCTGAAGGTCGGCGAAGACGGTCAGCATCTCGTCGAGCAGGCTGTGATCGCGCTGGGCGAACGCTTCCATCGCTTCCTGACGCAGATAGCCAATGCGTGTTCCAAGCGCGACGGCGACGTCGCCGGTATAGGGCAATTCCAAGCGGGCGAGGATGCGCAGCAGTGAGGTCTTGCCGATGCCGTTGGGACCGACCAGCCCGATCTTGCTGCCGCGCGGGATGCTGATCGTGACCCCGCTGAAAACGGTGAACGCGCCGAACTGCTGGCTGAGGTCATGCGCGCTGAGGATTGACATGATGTTCCTTCTCCTGAAAAACAAAAACGCCGCACAGGAATGACCCATGCGGCGCAAATCGCCAGCGGCTAGCAATCAGCCGGGAAGTGGCAATATCAAAACCATGCAGCACGGGTCAGCATAAGCAAAAACGCCCTTTCGAAAAGGTTGGGCAGTTTAGCTACGTCTGACCGCTTGCATGGCGTACCTTTCACTCTGCTCACTAAAAAGTCGAGGGAAGCGCAAAGGCTTCGCTGCGACTGTCCTCATTTAACTGCGAAACGCGAATGCTGTCAAGGGCACATGTAATTCTGAAGGAAGCATGACTGTTCTCAGAAGGTGTTAAAGGGTCAATATGGCGGAGTGGCTTGGTTCGTGTTTGATCGTTGTACAGGGACTATAATTAGTCTGCTAATCGGGACACAAATGGAACAAGTGAGAACTATGGAATCGTCAGCTTCGAATAAACTGCGCGCGGGCGTCGTCGGACTGGGATGGGCGGGCGAAACGCATCTGAAATCGTACCTGCAAATG
>JAEVZT010000554.1 GCA_023392115.1 Chloroflexota bacterium | reverse complement strand
TGTGCAACCTTCGGTTGCCGCCCCGAAATTCAGGGGAGAGGGGCTAAAAAACCAGCATGGGTGTTTCTCCCCTCCCCGAATTCGGGGAGGGGGCGGGGGTGGGGTCTAAGCGGCGAAACACTCTCAGAAGTTTGCAACAGGCTTACTGCCCCTCGAACTCGATCACGTCGAGCGCGAACGGCAGCTGCGGGTCGACGATTGGGATGACGAGCGACGATTGGTCGAAGTTGGTGACGTAGAGCCGGTTCGGTTCGCCCCACGCGACATCGCTTGCCCCGCGAAACAAGCCGACGATGTAATCAAGATGCCCGTCGTCGATGATGCCGATGCCGTTCTGCCCGAGCGCCGCGACGTAAATCACGCCATCCGGCGAAACCGTGACGCCGTCAAACCCCGGCGGATCTTCGCGCACGCCATGATAGTAGATCAACTCGGTCGCGCCGCCGGCAATTGGCGTGCTGTAAATTTCGTTGATTTCGGGATCGGTGATGATCAGCGCGTCGTCCACCGGATCATACGCCAATCCTGTGACGGCGCGGCGCGTATCGGTCTGCGTTGACGGCGGAACCCACCACACGCGCCCGCCTGATCCATCCGGCTCGAAGCGCCACACCTCGTTGCGCCCTGAGTCGCTGACGTACACCCGCCCTTCGGCGTCGAGGGCGATATCGTTGGGCGCGACAAAGCCGCGATCGTCATTGATTGTGGCGAAGGTGGTCACCGTCCCACCGGCGACGCGGTGGACAAGTCCGCCGGCGCTGCGCGGGTCGGTGTCGATCTGATCGCCGACTAGCAGCGCGCCATCCGGCGCGACCGCCAGCCCGACAACCGCGCCGATCGCCTCGCGCGTCTCCGGAATCTCGGTGACGGTCGCCCCGTCCGGCGTGATCGCCCAGACCGCACCGCTGCTGAAACTGCCGGTGTAGACCGTTCCGTTCTCGGCGACGGCGACGGCAGGCGGATACGAATCGTCGTCCGGGAGCGCGGCGAATTCGCGCACCGTCACGCCCGGCACAAGCGACACTGCCATCACGCGCTCACCCGTCCCAAGCGTAAGGCTGATCAAGAACCATGTGACGGCGACCAGCGCGAAGATCACGCCGCCGAAGATCAAAAAGAACACCAGCCGCCGCTGGGCGACGTTGAGCGCCTGTAAGTTCCGCATCGAACCCTCTCAGCCCCAATTAGCGACAGCGCGAGGAGCAGCCGCGCCGCGCTTGTTACATGGGCATTTTACCTGTGAAATTCAGTGCAATCATAACGTGTTTGGCACATGCTGAGAAGGCAGGGTTGCGCCGAGCCGCCACAATACCGCGTTTAACCTTCGCGGCTGTCCTGCCTGCGAAATTCGCTGCATATGCGCTCGCTGCCGATGCCGCTGATGACACAGCGCTCTTTGGCGTTGTTTAGCAGGCGCTGTGTCCAATTGACTACGCCACCGTCGGCAAGCTCAAGCCACTGTCGCGCGGGGCTGAGGGCATAGATGTGAAAGCAGAGATCGACGTAATAACCGCGCCCGCTCACCCGCTCAGGCTCGAAGGCACATTCCACGTCGCCATATTCGTTCTGGATAGGCGACAGAAGCTGCTCGCGAAGCAGGACGGCACGGTCATCGGCGTGAAAATCGGTGACTGCGAGCCGGAGCGGGACGTCTGTCCCGAAGTAGGTCTTCAGCGCTCGAAGGTAAAAGCGCATGTGCAGGCGCAGCGTTTCCAGTTCGAAACGAAAATTGCCCGCATCTTGCCCCGCGCTGCACAAGGCAAACGCGCTGAAGTGCGCGAGCAACTGCGGATCGCCATAGTCCTGCGTGCGCAGTAGTCGATGGCTGGCTGCGCGGTGAACCGGAACTTTCGATTTCGGGTTGGCGCGCAGCAGTATCCGCCGCTGAACTGCGCATTCCAGCGCCAGCACGTTAGTGGAATCCGCCACGACTTCGGTGTTGCGAACAGTAGACAGCACGCGATTCTGATCCACGAGCGCGATGCCGGAGCAGCTGCCGAGCGGCGAGACAGGTGACAGCACCACCGGCTCAAATTCCGGTGGAAGCTGGCTAAACGCGATCTGCTCCCATTCCAGCAGCGCGATCACGTCGATGGCGGACGGCTTCACAAAGCGATTCATCTCATAAGCCGACAGCACATCCGCAGGCGACTGACGCTGCGCGCGCCGTCGATAAACCTCCAGTAAAATGGATTGCAGATCGGTCGGAGACAGACGCTCTGCCAGCAGCTTCACGATCCCCGGAATCCCCAATTTTCGCTCGATGCGCTCAAGCAGCTTATCGTTTGCCATTGTCCGGTATTCCTAGCCGGCTCACGGTAGAGGCGCGGAGAGCGCTCCTGCCGTGAGCGGGTTAAGCTGAGGCGCTTGTCAGTGAACCGCGATGGTGGCGGGCAGGAAGAAGAACGCCATGCCAACGATTAGGTAGATGCCGAGCAGAATTGCCCCTTCAAGCCAGTTCGATTCGCCGTCGAGCGCGATAAGCGCGGCGATCAAGCTCGCGCCGAACAGGACGATTAGCTCGAAGTCGTTGAACACCAGCAGCAGCCGCTGACCGAACAACAGGCTGATGAACACCAGCACCGGCGCGACGAACAGCGCGATTTGCAGGCTTGAACCGAGCGACACGGCGAGGCTGAGTTCCATCTTGTTCTTGAGCGCCACCTGCACCGCCACCAGATGTTCGGCAATGTTGCCGACGAGCGGGATGATGATGATGCCGAGGAAGAACTCGGTCAAACCGAGCTGTTCGACGACCGGCTCAACCGCGCCGATCAGGATTTCGCTGACGACCGCCGTGCCGATTGTCGACAGGATCAGGACGATGACCGTGAAGCGCAGCGACCACTTCGCGTGATGCACCGGCGCGGCGTCATCTACATCAGCGCTTTCGCCGACCACAGGCTTGAGCGCTGGACCCGCCACTGCGCCCGAGCCTTCAACCGCAACACCTACGTTGTGATCGGGATGGGCAGTTTCATGCGCCGGGGACGACTTGGCGGTGAACGAGTAGAACACGCTCAACCCGTACAGCACGATCAGGATGATGGCGACACCTTCGCTGAACAGCAGTTCGGAATTCGGCAGCTCGATCAACGCGCGGTCGAACAGCGACGGGATCGCCAGCGCGACGACCGCCAGCATGAGCATTGTCGAGTTTAGCCCCGCAGTGCGCCTGTCGAACACTTGGATTCCATGGCGCAAGCCGCCGAGCAGCAGGCTTAAGCCGAGCACGACCAGCAGGTTGCCGAGGATTGAGCCGACGAGCGACGCCCGCACGAGCTCAAGCAGCCCCGCTTGCAGGGCGAAGATCGTGATGATCAGCTCCGCGGCGTTGCCGAGCGTCGCGTTGAGCAGACCGCCGAGCTTGGGACCGGTATAGATCGCCAGCTCCTCGGTCGCGTCGCCGATCAGCTTAGCGAGCGGGATTAAGCCGATAGCTGACAGGATGAAGACAACGATGGGGTCTACGCCGGCGATGTCGGTGATGAACGCAGCCAGCGCGAAGACGAGCAGATAGTACAGCGGCGGAATACGACCCATATAGTGCTGCCTTTTGTGGACATAGACAAGGAAACAGGATAACAATAAGTATTATATGGCGTGTCAAACACCGCGCAACCGCCGAAAGACGGATGAAACTGAAGGAAGTTTACTCTATGCCAGCGAAAGGACTCTTATGCTGCATTACCAGCGAATCGACGTGTTCACCTCGAAGCCGTTCGGCGGCAATCCGCTGGCGGTGTTCCTCAATGTGAGCGATCTGACCGACGAGCAGATGCAGCAGATCGCCAAAGAGTTCAACCTATCAGAAGTGACGTTCGTCTTTCCGCCGGACAAGGGCGACAACCACTACAAGGTACGTATCTTCACGCCGGCGACCGAAATGCCGATGGCGGGGCATCCGACGATCGGGACGGCGTTCGCCCTGCTGCGCGAGGGCATGATCAGCGCGCCGGGAACCGTACGCTTCGAAGAACCGATCGGCGTGATCGAAGTCACACTGTCGCAGGTCGGTGACTTCCTGCTCATCAGCATGCAGCAGCCAAATCCCGAATTCGGCGACGTGCTCGACGACCGCGAGGCGGTCGCCGCCATGCTGTCGCTCAACCCCGCCGATCTGCTCGAAGAGCAGCCGGTGCAGGTCGTCTCGTGCGGCGTGCCGTTTCTCTACGTGCCGGTCAAGTCGCTCAAGGTGATCCGCCGCATACGCCCGCGCATTGACCTTTGGGAACGCCTGCGCGAGGAGCACCAGATTCCCGACGGCATCTTCGTCTTCACTATGGAAACCGAGCTGCCCGGCTCAACCGTCCACGCGCGCATGTTTGCGCCCGGGCTGGGTATCAGTGAAGACCCGGCAACCGGCGCGGCGAGCGGACCGCTCGGCGCGTACCTCGTCCAGAACGGGCTGGTCAAGGCGGGCGAAGTCACGTCGATCATCAGCGAGCAGGGGATCGAAATGGGTCGCCCCAGCATCATCCAGATTCGGATTGAGCGCGAGGGCGACCGGATCGTCGACGTCGATGTCGGCGGACGGTGCGTCTTCATGGGCACCGGGATGCTTCAGATTACGAACTAACATGGGGTATGCGTTTTGCGAGATTTGACCCCCGCACC
>JAEVZT010000535.1 GCA_023392115.1 Chloroflexota bacterium | reverse complement strand
GCGTAACGGTTGGCGTCAGAGTTGGCGTGCGCGTCGGCGTAAGCGTGTTCGTCGGCGTTTCGGTCGGCGTCAGCGTGGGCAGGACGAGTTGAGTCGGTACGGCGGCGGCAGCAGCCGGTGGTGGTGGCGGTTCCATCATGCGCGATGCTACAAGCCCGATGGCGGCGATCGTCAGCACGAAGAAAATCAACGAGATGAAGTTATATATGCGGGCGCTTCCCCGTCCCATGAAATCCTCTCGAAGTTAGAGATAGCGTTCGATCGTCGCGTCGGACACCAGATCGCTCAACCAGTGCTCGAAGCGCATTTGCGCGACGAGCGCGCGCTTGTCTTCCGCCAGCGGGCGATCCGCTTTTTCAAGCAGTTGGACAATGTGAAAGCCGAGCGACGTTTGGACAGGTCCGACGACCTCGCCCGGCTGGAGCGCGAAGGTCTGATCCGCCAGCGCCGGTTCGAGCAGTTCGTCGCGCACGAACCAGCCGAGATCGCCACCGTTCTCGCGCGTTGTCACGTCGAGCGAGTGCTGCCCCGCCAGCGCGGCGAAATCCTCGCCGTTTTGCAGGCGCGTCAGGATGTCGCGGGCTTCGGCTTCGGTCTGGACGAGGATGTGGCGAGCGCGAACCTGCGGCATGATGCCGTCAAGCTGGCTGGTGAGCAGGTCGCGCATCCGGCTGGTGATGAGCGAGTCGCGCAGTGAGTCGCGGAATTCGGCTTCGGTGTACAGGTTGTCGCGCAGCCAGTTCTGCCACGCTTCAGCGCCGCCGGCAAGCTCGGCGCTCGCCTGAACTTGGGCGTCAAGCTCGCTGTCGGCAACGGTCACGCCCTGCTCGACGGCTGCTTGTTCGATCAACGCCTGCTCGATCAACGTTTGCAGCGCCATGTCCTGAAGCATGCCGGCATCCATGCCGGTTTGCTGTCCGTAGCGCGCGACCATGCGCTGCGTCTCCGCCAGCGTAATCGCCTGACCGTTGACATGGGCAACCACCGGCGCGCCGGCTTCATTCGTCGGCAGATCGGCTGTTGGCGCGGGCGTCGGCACAGATTGGCTGTTGACGTTTCCGGCACAGGCAGTACACAGGACGACCAACAGCAGAATTATCGAGTGAAACAAGTACGGCACGAGAACTCCTTACATCTTCGGCACGTCTGACGACATATTATACTGAAACGATGGTGCTGTGGCATAAAGGTACAGACAATCGACGTGACGCGGATGTGCGTCAGGAAACTGCGCTCGTTTTTGCGCGCGCCTGTTGTATAATAGAATCAAACAAACGTTCTAATTCTTCGGGTGTTGGTCGATGGCGAAAACGCGCAGCAAATTCGTATGCCAGAACTGCGGCAAGCAGACGCCGCGCTATATGGGGCGCTGCCCCGCGTGCGGCGAATATAACACGATGGTCGAGGAATTCACCGAGGTGACGCGCGTCGGCGGACGCACGACCACGCGCGAGCGCGTCGTCCTGCCGCACAGCCAGCCGCAGCGCCTGACCGAGGTCAACACCTATGAGCGCCCGCGTATGCAAGTGCCGATCGGCGAATTTAACCGCGTGCTTGGCGGCGGCATCGTCCCCGGCAGCATCATCCTGATCGGCGGCGAGCCGGGGATCGGCAAGTCAACCCTGCTGCTGCAAACGTGCGCGGCGCTGGCGCAGCACGTTGGGCGCGTGCTCTACGTCAGCGGCGAAGAAAGTGTCCAGCAGATCAAGATGCGCGCCGACCGGATGGATCTGCTGGCGGACGATCTATTCCTGCTGACCGAAACCAACCTTGCCGACATCTTCGAGCAGGTCAACCGCATCGAGCCGGCGATCCTGATCGTCGACTCGATCCAGACGATTTATACCGAGGAGAGCGAGTCGTCGCCCGGCAGCGTCAGTCAGGTGCGCGAGTGCGCGTCGCGCTTACAGATGCTCGCCAAGACGACCGGCACATCGGTCTTCATGATCGGGCATGTGACGAAGGAAGGCGCGATCGCCGGTCCACGCGTGCTTGAACACATCGTCGATACGGTGCTGTATCTTGAAGGCGACCCGTTTCAGGCGTACCGCCTGCTGCGCAGCGTTAAGAACCGCTTCGGCGCGACGAGCGAGATCGGCGTGTTTGAGATGTCCGGCTTGGGGATGGTCGAAGTGCCGAACCCGTCGGAAGTTTTCCTCGCCGAGCGCGTCCTGAACGCGCCGGGCACGTCGATCGCCGTGACGATGGAAGGCACGCGCCCGCTGCTGGTCGAAATTCAGGCGCTGACCAGTCCGACGACGTTCGGCAACCCGCGCCGGACGCCGAACGGCATGGACATCAACCGCCTGCTGCTGATCAGTGCCGTCTTGACCAAACGGCTCGGCTTGAAGCTGCACGAACAGGACGTGTTCATCAACGTCGTCGGCGGCATGAAGGTTGACGAACCGGCGTCGGACCTTGCGATGGCGCTGGCGATCGCGTCGAGCTACTACGAGAAAGCCAGCCCGTCGGATATGGCATTCGTCGGCGAAATCGGCTTGAGCGGCGAGCTGCGCGCGGTGAGCCAGCTTCCGGCACGGGTGAATGAGGCGGCGAAGCTCGGCTTTCAGCGCGTGATGATCCCGCGTATGCGGCGCAAGCATCCCGAATTACCGGAAGGCGTCAAGCTGATCGAGGTGCGCAACATCGGTGAGGCGATCGCCATCGCCGTGCCGAAGGATTGATAGACTCCGTCCACAAGTTCCATGCCGCCCGACGCTGAAAGCGTCGGGGTACAGGAAAAAATCCTCCTGAAGAAGGCG
>JAEVZT010000390.1 GCA_023392115.1 Chloroflexota bacterium | reverse complement strand
GCCGCGCTCGCGGTCGCTGATGACCGGCGTGAAGGTGTTGAGCATCTTGTCGGCGAACTTGCCTTCCTTCGTCCCGCGCTTGAGGCGCGCCGCCGGTTCGTAATAGCGCATCGCCTCGCGCTTGTTCCCGCGATCGTCCTGAAGCTCCGCCATGCGCAGCAGCAGCTTCTGACTTTTCGGCTTGACCTCGATCGCATGTTCGAGCAGCCGACAGGCGTTCTCCGGCTCGCTCATCTTGATCGCTTCTTCGACCATTTTCAGGATGACGGCGTCGTCGGAGGTCGGCAGGTCGATGTAGGTCGTGACGAGCGCCGGCACATCCTCGTGTTCGTTGCGGCGGCGGGCGATGTCGACCGCTGTCAAGTAGACTGACGGCAGGATTGTTCCGGCGTCGAGCGCGCGCTGGATCACCATATGCGCTTCGTCCATGTAGTTCAGCCGCGCCAGATAGCGCACGGCGTTTTGAATCGCGATCTCGTGATCGACGCGAATTTCGAGGACGCGCAGCCACGCTTCGACGGCACCCTCAATGTCATCGTCCTTGAGCCGCGTTTCTGCGCGGTCAAGCAGCGCTCGCACCTGCTGCGCCTCTTTCGCCGACAGGGGCTGCTGGATCGTCGGCGCGCTGTGCAGTCCGCTGGCATCTTGCGCTGTCGATTCGGCATTACCGGTCGGGACACTCCCGTTCAGACGCGCTGAGAGCCGCCGGTGCAGTTCCCGCGCCTTCGCGTTGTCGGGGTTGATGCGCAGGGCGCGGTTGACGCACTCCAGCTTTTTCTGCGGATCGGTGACCGTCTGCGCCAGCCAGAGCCACGCGTGTTCGTTCTTCGGGTTCAGTTTGAGCGATTGAAGCAAGAGCTTGCGCGCGCCGTCGAGGTCTTTGTTTTCGCGGATGGCGAGCACACCTTCACGATAGAGTTTGTCAGCGTCCATGCCTGCGGAGTCCCTCACGTTCGGGGCGTAATCCCTGTCACTATTCTAAGGGGATTCTCATTTGCCCGCCGTTTGAGGCTTTGTGAAGCTGCGGTTAGAGTTTGGTTGGTGGAAATTTACGCGCCGGTTTGCCCTTCAGGTGGTGCCGGGGACGGCTGGAAGTGTGAACCAGAAGGTGCTGCCCTTGCGCGGCTTGCTCTTGACGCCGACTTCGCCGCCGAGCCGCTTGACCAAGCGCGCTACGATCGACAGTCCAAGCCCGTGCCCTTCGGAGCTTGTTTGGTTGGCGCGTGTGAAAAGCTGGAACACGTTTGGCAGGTGTTCCTTGTCGATGCCGATGCCGTTGTCTTCGACCTCGTAGACGCAGACCTGTCCTTTGTTCGCCCCGCGCACACGGATATAAGGGTCGGCGCTGTCGTTCATGTACTTGATAGCGTTGCCGATCAGGTTGGCGAAAATTTCCTCGATCCACGCCTCATGACCTAAGGCGGGTGGAATGCCCGGCTCGATTTCTAGCCGGATGCCTGTCGCCGTCAGCTGATGCTCGAACCGCTGCACCATCCGCCGCACGAGCGGATCGACATCGACCTCAGTCACAGGCACGTTCTGCGTTTTCGCCAGCCACAGCAGCTGGTCGATCATGGCGTTCATCGCCTGCGCGGCGTTCAATATCTGCTTGACGTAACCCGCGCCCTCGTCGACGAACTCGTGCGGCTCAATGATCTGGAGCAGGCTGGCGTAGCCGTAGATCGCGTTGAGAGGCGTTTTCAGGTCGTGGGCGATGATGTGGTTGTAGGCGTTGAGTTCTTCGTTGCGGACTTCAAGTTCTTCCGAGTAGCGCCGCAGCTCTTCCTGCGTCCGGCGCAGTTCGTGATAGCGTTCGGCGTTGCGGATGGCGTTGGCAAGCTGGAAGGCGATCAGGTAGGCGATGCGCAGATCTTCAACCGTGAACACCTGCGGGCGCGTGACGACGAAATTGAGCGTTCCGATCACCGCTTGCTCGCTCTTGAGCGGCACGATCAACTGTGAGGCGAAACGGGCGAAGACGCCGCCGCCCTTGTTGTTCAGGATCAGGCGCGGGTGTCCGGTGCGAATCGTATAGCCGATCGAGTCGTCGGTTTCAGGTTTTTCAGGTTGAGCGATGCCGGTCGTGCCGAACAGGGTGCGCAGTTCCCAGCCCGCTTCAGTCCGCAAGCACACGCTGCAATGCTCGAAGTCGAGCAGCCACTTTCCTTGATCGCCGATCACGGACAGGATTTCGTCGAGGTCGAACGTGCTGTTCAGCCGCGCTGAAATCTCGTTGACCATCGCCAGACGACTCGACAGCACCTGCGTCTGCGCGACTGACTCGCGCGCCCGTCTAAGCAGATTCTCGTAGTCGAAGTCGCCGCCAAGTGTCGTGTTATCCGTCATACTCAACCCAACTACTGCTGTTACGCTAAGACTCAGCCCGCTACACAAACGACAGGCGGCGGCGACGGTGTAGACGTGTGGCGCGGGCAGTTTGCTTACCATCATTCTACAGGCTGCCGGAGACCTGCCGGTCTTAAGATCGAGACGCCGCCACCGATTTGTACGATTCCACCGAACGACTGCCCCATATGTCAATGAAAGCTAAAACGAAATTTTCGCGTCAATGTCGCAGCGGCGAGTCGTCGTACCGGCGCAGCAGATCCGCCGGATCATCGTAGACGGCGAGCGCGCCGGGCAATTCCTCCCAGCCGCCGCAGCGCAGCCCGATCGTTCGGACGCCGGCGCGTGCTGCCGCCTGAATGTCGTAGGGCGTATCGCCGAGCATGACAGCGTCGTCTGGCTCGACGCCGGCTTTTTCGAGCGCCGCGTGAATGATGTCGGGATTGGGTTTTGACAGGTCGGCGTCGCTCGACGAGGTTGTGTCGTCGATCAAATCTGCCGCGCCGGTGATCTGGAGCAGGGACGTCAGGTCTTCCTCTGTTGCCGATGTCGCCACCAGCAGTTTGTAGCCGTCGTCGCGCAGCCGCTGGAGCAGCTCGCGCACAGCGGGAAACGGCTTCAGGTTGGACAGATATTCCTCGTGGAAGATCGCCTTGCGCTTGTCGGCGATTTTCTCGCCTAACTCGCTTGATTCCTGAACGCCTGTCACGCGCGGCAGCAGTTGATCGCCGCCCATGCCGATCAGCGGGCGAATCTGGTCGTAGGGGACGTCATAGTTGTACGCCTTCATCGCCTGCTGCCACGAACGGGCGTGCGCGTCGTTGCTGTCAACCAGCGTGCCGTCAATGTCGAGGATAATCGCCGTGTAGGTCATCGCGCGTTACAATCTCCATTAACTAGCTGGAGAGAGCATAACAATAAAACTTAAGATGGACAAGGGATGACCTGTATCCCCTATCGGGCGCGAGGGGATGGTGCTTCAACACGCGATTATGATCGAGGGGTAATTTCTGCGTGTGCTATTTGAGCCACCTTCGGTTCTTGAACGCGCTTAATGCAAATGCGGCGGCAAGCGCCATTATTGGCGTTAGCATGGTGCGGGCGCGCGTATCAATGCCCGACGTCTGTACGGCAAGCGTCCCGACGATGAAATAGGCGGTCAATAAGAGGCTTAGACCGGCGAAGCGGTAGTTTCGCGCCCGCCGCGCGACTTCAATCCCAACGGCGGCAAGCGCGAGAAAAACCAAGTTCCATAACATCACAATCACTTCTGCCCAACCGGACATCCCGTTGAGCACGATCAAGAAACGCGCAAGCCCGATTGGGATGCCTGCCGCATAAGCGAGCGGATAGGACTTGAATACGTCCAGCGCGACGGCTTGCATCGCATTCTGTGTTTGACCGGCTGCTGCGTAATGCTCATGCCGTGTGCCCGTGTCTGCCGCTGACGGGTCTCGCCCTAAAAGTTCTTCGACGCGCGCGCTCAAATCGACATACACGTCGTCGATCGGCTGCCCTGTCGCCATACGCTGAACCGACGCCGCGCGATAATACAAGAGGTTATAAACGCCGATCGTCGAAAACGCCGGTGTTTCAAACACAAGCCCGTTGTGCGCTGTCCACGCGCCGATCCCTAAGGCGCTGCACAGCATGAACGCGACCGCGAGGCGCTTCTGCTTGCGAAAAAACACGAAGATGCCAATGCCAAGCGGAATCCATAACAGGTAGCTGGCGGGGCGCGCGTAAGCCGCCAGCACGAGAAGCAGACCGCTCGCGATTCCCAAGCCAATCTTATGCTTGTCGGCGTCAATCCCTGTCCAGAGAATCCATAATACCAGCAGCAGCAGCGTGTTTGCGATCGCTTCTGGACCAAGGTAGGCGCTGTAGACGATGCCCGGTGGATCGATAGCGACAAGAATGCCTGCGGCGGCTGCCCACCGCGGAGCCAGTCCGACACGACCGGCGAACATGGCAGTCAAGGGCGCGGCGAGCGCGCCGACAAGCGCGTTGAAAATGAGGACAGCGCCGGTGTTTAAGTCCAGCGCAGCAATGATGAGTGGAAAGAGCGGCGGACGGACAAGAAACAGGCTGTTGCTGAAATCGCCCTGTTGAAGAATGTGCTCGCCGCCGATGGCGTAGAGCGTGTAATCACCGTCCTGAAAGGCGCTGAAGTCGGCTGTGTAGTTGAGCGCGATCCACGCCAGACGGACGGCAAGCGCAAGAAGGAAAATCGCCAACAGTCGGTAACGGTACTTCGTCAGGGATGTGTTCACGTGGGCGGTAATCTCTCGTCAGTCGGCGCGGCGCTTCGATTTTACCTCATTTTTCGGACGAACGTCTGCATCCAGACTTCGAGCGTCAGCAGGCGGAATACGACCTCGACCTGCGGCGCGGTTCCGGCGAAATGCCCGCGCAGCAGCGTTTCAAGCGCCGCGCGGTCGAATAGATCGCGGATACAGGCTTCGCCGTCGAGCAGGATCGCTTGAATGCGATCGGATAGATCATTCGCGAACCAGTGCAGGATCGGCGTGCTGAACGGCTGTTTCGGACGTGAAAGGGCGAATTCCGGCAAATACGGGCGCATCGCTTCGCGCAGGACGTACTTGTTGCGCTTCATGCGGATGTCAGGCGGGACGCGGGCGGCAAAGTCGAGCAGCGCCGGGTCGAAGAACGGCACGCGCGCTTCTAGCGAATGCGCCATCGTCACCTTGTCGCAGTTCATGAGCGCGTTGCCGGTCAGCCATGTGTTGATGATCAGCGCCTGCGCCGTGTTTTCAGGGCTGCCACGCAGCGACTTCTCGACGATCGTCTTGAAGGTGGTTTCCTT
>JAEVZT010000387.1 GCA_023392115.1 Chloroflexota bacterium | reverse complement strand
CCAGCCCCTGCCAGACGGCATCGTCGCCGGAATCGAACAGCGCCGCCTTGACTTCAAGCGATCCCTTCGCCTCGACCATGTCCCACACGCCGCCGACCTGCCCATCGATCAGCAGCACCGACGTGGCGTTGCCCATCTTGTCATACACCCTATCGTAGTGTTCGGGGCGCAGGTAGCGCATCCGATCCTTGTACGCCATCAGGTACGCGTCCCAGATCGGCAGCAGGCGCACGCCGCGCGGCAGTTGTTCCGGCGCGGCGCGGAACGCGTCGAGGTTGGCGGCGAGCTGCAGATACGGCGTTCCGTCGACATCGATAGTCACCAGTTCGTCCGCCAGCGCCTCAAGCGCGCGCGTCGCCTCTGCCTTGCTGAAGCCGCTCCACCACTGGACATCGGCGGCGGTTGCCGGCGCGTAGTCGTCGAGGTAGGCGCGGGCGACGATCACCTGACCGTCTTCGCGCGTGATGCTTTCCAGATCGACACCCGGCAGCCATTGATCGAAGCGGGCATAGGCGTACATATCGCTTTTCCAGCCGCCGCGCACCGCCGCCCTGACCAGCCGCCCGTCGGCGCACATCTGCGGCATGACGTAGCTCCACGCCTGACCCAAGCGCGCGACCACATCGGCGGGTAGCGCCTTCTTGATCTCGGCGGCGGTCATCGTCTTGCCGTCGATCGCGTCCTCGACGGCGATCGCAGCCACCTCATAGTCGGTATCGCTGTAACCGAGCTTCTTGATCTGCGTGATCGGGTTCTCAGGAAAGCGCTTCAGCGCCTGATAGACGGCGGGCAGCATGTCGACCGGGATGATGAAGTTGCTGTAGCGCATGGCGCGAATCCGCACTGCCGCCCGCGCTTCCTCGACCGCCTGCGGCAGATCGGCGAAGCGGAAACCGGCATGACGCGCCAGCAGACTCAAGTAGCAGGTTGGCGAGGTCGCGTAGATGCCGAAGGGGTGATGAAAGTAGACATTCGGATCGTCTGCCGCTGTCCGCGCGAATCCCTGCGTGTGCCATAGATACGCGGTCATCTGCGCGTGTGTGAACTGTTCGGGACGTTGATCTGGTTTCACGATACAGAGTTCTCCTGTGTTCAGCGGTAGCTCAAGCGGAGTACGATGTCCTGCGGGTAATTGCCGAACAGCCTGCCGAACAGGTTGATGCCGCCAACATGGGCAGACGTCGGCTTAACGCCGATCCTGACCGCGATCAGCGGGTTCTGGTGCAGGTTGAGGTCGTCGAGCGACACGTCCGAGATTTGCATCCCCTCGATGAAGCTGCCCCCATGCGTCACCTGCCAGATTTTCAGCAGCCCGTACTGCGTATAACGGTCTTCCCACCACAGCGGCGTGAGCAGCCCGCGCGGGCTGTTGAAGTCGCTCGGGCACGTCCACTCGCCGATCTCAACGTCGTTGATCCAGACGGTGATGTCCGAGGGCCACTCATCATGATGCAGCGGCGCTTCCGAGCACAGTTCGAAGCTCAGGCGCAAATTGGTCAGCGAGCACTGCGCCGGCAGTCGATTGGGAAAACGGTATTCGACATAGCCGTGATGAAACCAGATAAGCTGCGCGTTCAGCCTGTCAGGTTCAAAAAACGAGCGCGGGTCGTCGAACAAGCCGATAACGCCGGTTTCGCTCGCCAGCCCGCACGTCGGCGCGACCTCGGCGTTGACATACGCGCCGATCGGGCTGGTGTAGGTGACTTCCTGTTCTTCAGCCGCCTTGCTGTAGGCGAGGCTGAGAATCAGCGTATCTTATTGCACCGATATCCGACAAGCTTATAAGCAATTTGAGCACATACCGTTTTTGTTAAGCCCCCAACATTTGGTCTACTGCGATAGATGTATTTTATAAAGAATGAAAATAGTAAAACCACAACGGGATTGTCGATATGGCACAGCCATTAGAGGAATCATGGGAGAAAATATGGTTAGGTGTAAAGGATCAGCTTCGCCGTGCAGGACTTGATGGTAATCCGGAGCGAGTTCTACATCACGCCGGTTTTGAACCACCTACAGTTTGGAAGCGTTATGCTTTTCAAGCGATGCTTGTTGTAGCAGGCTTCTTCATGGGCGTTGTTAGTGGCACGCAACTTGACGCCTCAAGCGTTAATTGGATCGGCGTTATAGGAGTGTTGACCACTTTAATCACGATCACACTTGCGTTTTCACAATGGCGTGCGGTACGTCGAGAGGCTACCTTTGAAAGGTACTATGACCGAATAGATCTAGCGAATCGGCGAATGGCGAGAATATCTGAGGCGAAAGCTAACCTACCTTCAGATTCAAGTAGATCGATGACGGGAGAAGGTTGGTTGACGCCCTTCGAATTGCTCGTGTTTGCTGAACTCGATAATCTAGAATATGCGTCAGAGAAATACAAACTAGGATATATGAAACCGGAACTGGCTGCGCGTTCTTTGAGGCACTTTTACGCGCGATGCATTGATGAGAAACAGGGTGAACTATTTCGGGAAAAAGCTATAGAGTACATACAGGTCCTAGGCTACGAGAAATCTACACGGGTGATCGTTGAAAAGCTGCTAAAAAAAGCAGTAGCTGAGGTTAAAAGAAAATAGTACGGTCATGCCTGATGGAGTGCCACCGGCAAGTCGATCTTCGTGATCCGATAAGCTCCGACGCTAGTGCCCGTTATCAGTGTTGGTGCCCTGACGTCTGGGCGCCGGAAGTCCTGCACGTCGACGACACGTTCGTACTCTACTTCACTGCTCGCCACCGCGAGTCAGGACGCCAGTGCATCGGAATCGCGACGAGCGACGCCCCCGAAGGACCTTTCCGCGACAGGAACGACGAACCGTTTATCTGTCAGGTTCAGCAGGGCGGCTCGATCGACGCCAGCCCGTTCCGCGACGAGGACGGCACGCTCTACCTCTACTGGAAGAATGACGGCAACTGCTGCATGCAGGCGACCTACATCTATGCACAGGAACTCGCGCCCGACGGCTTGAGCCTCGTCGGCGAGCCGGTGCAGATCGCCCGCAACGACGAGCCGTGGGAAGGAACGGTCGTCGAAGCGCCGACCATGTGGTGGCAGGACGATACGTATTACCTGTTCTATACCGGCAACGTCTACACGACCGAGCGTTATGCTGTCGGCTACGCGGTCTGCGAGTCGCCGCTCGGACCCTGTGAGGACGCCGAAGAAAACCCGATCCTTGTCAGCGATCTTGAATCACAGCCGCTCGTCCTCGGACCCGGACACCAGACGGTGATCGAGGATGACGCCGACGATACGTGGATCATCTACCACATCTGGCAGGTGTCCAACGGCAGGATGACGAGCAACCGCGAAGTGTGGATCGATCGACTGCTGTGGGAAGACGGTCGCCCGGTTGTCGCCGGACCGACCCGTGACGCGCAGCCCGCGCCCGACACCGGCGACGAGTAAGGTCAGGTCAACCATACACACCGCCTGTTTTGGGATTTAGGGCGGCAACTCCATGGGACGCGGCGAACCGCGTCCCCAAATTTCCCTCTAGGCATCGGAAACACGTCATTTCACGTTCCTGCAACCATATTATTAGTGATACACTACAAACAGCTACCACTTCAGCCGCGGCACAAACCTGATCCTAACACCGCCTAACAATTCGGCGCGGAATAGAGGTTTTGGTGCGTTATTTCGCGGTAAGGTGCGCAAGCTACACTCAAACCCAGTACGAAAAATACTCTCGGAGGCGCATTAGGATATGGAAAACCTGAAAGTCGTCATTCTTGCAGGGGGACTGGGCACGCGACTGGCTGAGGAAACCGACGTCAAGCCGAAACCGATGGTCGAAATCGGCGGTCGCCCGATTCTGTGGCATATCATGCGCCACTACGGACATCACGGGTTGAAGAACTTCGTGATCGCGCTCGGCTACAAAGGGACGGTGATCAAGAAGTACATCGCCGACTACAGCTCTCTGCACAGCGACCTGACCGTCGACATGGGAACCGGACAGGTATGGCGGGACAGCGCCGAAGAACCGCTGTACTGGACGGTTGAACTGGTGGACACCGGACACATGACGGAAACCGGCGGACGGCTCAAGCGCCTCGCCAACCGCCTCGGCAACCGGACATTCATGATGACTTACGGCGACGGTGTCTCGAACGTCGATATTGAGCGCCTGCTGGCATTCCACCGCGCGCACGGCAAGCTGGCGACGATGACCGTCGTTCGTCCGCCCGCCCGCTTCGGACACATCGAGTTCGAAGGCGACCAGATCATGGGCTTCCGCGAGAAAGCGCAGATGGACGTCGGCTGGATCAACGGCGGGTTCTTCGTCCTTGAACCGCAGGTGCTCGAGTACATCGACAACGACCAGATGAAGTGGGAAGTCGAGCCGCTCGAACGCCTCGCCAACGACGGGCAGTTGATGGCGTACCGGCACGAAGAATTCTGGCAGTGTATGGACACGCTGCGCGAGAAGCAAATGCTCGAGAAAATGTGGAACAGCGGCGAAGCGCCTTGGAAAACATGGGAGACAGAAGATGCGCGTATTAGTCACGGGGCATAAGGGTTACATCGGGGCGGTGCTGGTGCCGCTGCTTCAGCAAGAAGGCTACGACGTTGTCGGGTTGGTTACCGACTTCTTCGCCGGCGCTGACTTCTTTGACGGTCTTGTCGACATTCCGGAACTCAAGAAGGACGTCCGTGATGTCGAAGCTGCCGACCTCGACGGCTTCGACGCGGTGCTGCACTTGGCGGCGCTGTCGAACGACCCGATGGGTAACCTGAACCCCAATTGGACGTATGGCATCAACCATCACGGGACGGTTCGGCTGGCAGAGAAGGCGAAAGAGGCGAAGGTCAAGCGCTTTGTGTTCTCGTCTTCGTGCAGCAATTACGGCGCGGCGGGCGAAAACGTGATGACCGAAGAGTCGGAACTCAACCCGGTCACGCCTTACGGCATCTCCAAAGTGCGCGTCGAAAACGACGTGCGCAAGCTGGCGAGCGACGATTTCGTGCCGACCTTCCTGCGCAATTCGACGGCTTACGGCGTCTCGCCGCGCATGCGCTTCGACCTTGTGCTGAACAACCTCGTCGCGTGGGCATACACGACCGGGCAGGTGTACATCAAGAGCGACGGCAGCCCGTGGCGTCCGATCATCCACATCGAGGATATCTCGCGCGCCTTCATCGCCGTCCTGCAAGCGCCGATCGAGGTTGTTCACAATCAGGTGTTCAACGTCGGCGACAGCGGCGAAAACTACCGCGTCCGCGACCTTGCCAACATCGTCCTTGAAACCGTGCCCGGTTCAAAGGTCGAGTACGCCGCCGATGGCGAGCCGGACAAGCGCAGCTACCGCGTCGACTTCAGCAAGATTCACACGATGCTGCCGAACTTCCAGATGAAGTGGACGGCGCGCAAGGGCGCTCAAGAACTGTACGACACCTATCAGCGCGTCCAGTTCACGCTCGAAGACTTCGAGGGACAGAAGTTCAAGCGCATCGCCCAGCTCCAGCACCTGATCAATTCGGGGCAGCTCGACGAGTCGCTGCGCTGGCGCGTCCCGGCAGCCCCGTAAGCCCGTAAGGCAGGCAGTCGACTCCGTACTGCCGCCGACGATTCCGGCGGAGGCTAAAAGCCTCCGCCTGCACCAAGTAAGCCGGCTGAAAGCCGGCTGTTTGTTTAGCCCCGTTTACGGGGCTTTTTTGTTGCAGCCCGACGCTTTGAGCGTCGGGTGATGTGGCAGGTATCGCCCAGAGGGAAGCGGGCAAGTACAAGAAAGCCCTTCACCCGCATTACGTGGGTGAGGGGCAATTCCTTGAGCCGTGTGATGATGCCTTACGGCACAGACTGCTGCAAAGCCGCCTGCGTCTGCGTTTCCGTGCCCTTTCGCACCGAATCTGGCATGAAAGGGCGCTCGAAGATGATATGGAAGACATACGTCATGCCGACGATCAGCGGGATGCCGGGGAACAGCATCAGGACGAAGAACAGGTCGTTATTGATGCCGAGGCTGCGCAGCACATGCGTTAGCACCGTCTGGAACGGCGCGTGCATCAAGTACAGGCTGTACGAGAAGATGCCAATCTTCACCAGCAGGCGCGAGTTAAGCACCGCGATCACCGAGAGCTTCGGGATACCGCGCTTCCAGACTTCCGTCCAGTGAACGAGCATGGACGCGACGCCGCCGGCGAGGAATGGATCGCTGATCGGGTCGGTGATGAAACCTTCAGGCACATTTCCGCCGAGCAGACGCGGCAGCATCACCTTGATCCCCGCCCACAGGGCGAAGAAGACCAACGCCACCGGCATCCACGAGATGCGCTCGCGCCAGCGGACATCCTGCGGACGCTTGCTGAAGCTGATGCTCGCCCCCCACGCGCCGAGCGCGAACAGGATCATGAACCATGGGCGAATTTCAAGGAAATTGCGGTACGGCACCAGCGGCATGACGACCAGCGGCACGATGATCGCGCCGAGCACCAGCACCACCGACGGGAAACGTCGCCACAGCGGCAGCAGCAGGAATGGGAAGATGATGTAAATCTGCTCCTCAACGGCGATCGTCCACAGCGGCAGGTTGATCTGGAATGACCATTCCGGCGTCATGTTCTGGAGGAAGAACAGGTGGGCGAGGAAACCGTCAACCGTCACCGGGATGTGCTGGTCGAGATAGCCGCCGAACTTAGTCTGCATCCCCGGAATCAACAAGACGATCGCCAGCGACAGCAGCAGCGCGGCGTAATACGGGGGCCAAATGCGGCGGATACGGCGCTTGAAATAGCCCTTCAAGCCGCCCTTCGGATGCCCGTCCACCGACTTGGCTGCGCCGAGCATCAACGTATAGCCGGAAATGACGATGAACACCTTGACCGCGTACAAGCCGAGGCTGCCACCGACCGAGTAAAGCAGCGCCAGCAGGCTGCCGACGGTCGTATCGGAAGGGATCAGATCGGGCGGCAGGGTCAACACCCCTTCGAGGTCAAAGCCGCGCATCTGGAACGCATGGAGAAAGACGACTGCCAGCGCAGCAAGCGCCCGGATGCCGTCCACGTAGTCGATGCGCCCGCCCTTCTTTTCGACAGGCTTCGCGGCGATCGCCTTCTCTTCCACAGGGACTGTCTTGCTCATACCCAGCGACGCTTCTGCACTCATTTCACACCTTTGTTGACTAATATAACTTCAGGGATAAAAGCAGTTGAGCCGTCAATACGGCTCAACTGCGGTGCCAACTCCGCTTACGCGCTAGGCGGTGGTCAGGGCGAAGTGCTGTTCCTGTTCGGCGCGCAGCTTGTCCGCCAGACGACCTTCTGGCACTTCCACGTCGTCATACGTCAGCGCGTGATCTTTCGGCAGGTCGCGGATTACGCGGCAGCCTTCCGCCAAGCCGATCGGCAGCAGCCGTTCGCGCAGGACGACGTCCGTGTTTTCAGCCTGACCGTAGGTCAAGTAGCCGCCGAGCCCGTCGATCACCTCGCCAGCCTGCAAGTCGCGCTTGGCAGTCGTGATCACGTCGACCAGCTGCCCGCCGAGCGGCTGCATGACCGCGTCGCGGAACAGGACGGCGCGCGCGACCGACTGCGGCGCTTCGAAGTGGCACAGGTGATACGGCGTGTAGAAGCTGTACAGCGGTCCTTCGCCCAACTTATACAGGTTGAGATAATGGCGCTGCTTCGGATCGTCGTGCGTGGCGATGACGTAAACGCCGGGACCCGGCTTTGCGCCAACCACGTAGTCGATGATCCCGCCGTGTGCCTCAAGTTCGTCGATGTCGTACTTCTTCGTCAGCTCGTCGACGTGCCCGGTGAAATCCCAGCCGTACATCCCCCGGCGCGGCACGCGCATGTTGGTCGCATTGGCGACGATCGCCTGCTCGAAGGAAATCTTCGTGCCGTCGGCGAAGCTCGTGACCATCGTCGGGTTCTGTCCCCATTTAGCGGCGAATCCCGCCTGCGTTGTCGGATTGCGGTACGGGTCTTGCAGCCCCTTGATGTTGCCGCAGACCAGCGGGCGCAAGCCGATCCCCTTGACGAAGCGGTACAGGTTCATCTCGACGCCCGGCTGATCGCCGTCCGAAGCGCTCAGGACGACGCCCGCGCGGTCGGCATAGACCTTGAGGATCGGACCGATCGTGCCGTCGAGTTCGGCGTTCATCAGAATGATGTGCTTGCCGTGCTCGATAGCGCGCATGACGACGTGCGCCCCGAACTCGATCGCGCCGGTGACTTCGATCAGCGCGTCGATGTTGCCGGCTTCGCACAGCAGCAGCGCGTCGTCGGTGACGGCGTACTTGCCCGCCGAGATCGCTTCTTCGAGCGCCGCGACCGACGACACCTGACGGATGTCTTCCTGCGCCGCGCCCGCGTACTGGTAGGCTTCCGCCGCCTTCTCGACCGTCCGGTTGGAGATGGCGACCAGCCGCATCCCCGGAGTCGTGTTCAAAATCTGGTTGGCGATGCCTCGCGCCATGAAGCCCGCGCCGATCATGCCAACGCGGATCGGGTTGTTCGCCGCTTCGCGCGCTTCGAGTGCCCTGTCAACAATAATCATTCAGCCACCTCTTTGCTCATCAGCGCCCACGCGGCGTATTTTTCGGAAATCACCTCAATCGGCACGGGCCAATCGATGCCAAGCGCCGGATCGTCGTAGCGCAAGCCGCGCTCGGTGCCGGGGGTATAGAACTCACTCACCTGATAGAAGACTTCCGCGCCATCAACCAGCGTCAGGTAGCCGTGCGCGAACATTTCCGGCACGTACAGCGCGACGCGGTTGTCGGCAGTCAGCTCAACGCCGATATGTTCCAAATACGTCGGCGAGTCGGGGCGCATGTCGACGATCACGTCGTAGACCGCGCCACGCGTGCAGCGTACCAGCTTGGCTTCCATCGCCGGCTCGACCTGATAGTGCATGCCGCGCATTGTCCCCTTCTTATGGTTGTAGGACATATTGCACTGCACGACTGCCGGTTTCAGCCCATGTTCCTCAAATTCGCGGGCGCAGAACGTCCGCGCGAAGAACCCGCGCGAGTCGCTGCGCTCTTCCAGTTCAATGATGAATGCGCCCTTGAGTTTTGTCTCTGTGAACTTCATTGTGTCTGTTTCCTCGATTCAGCTTAATTCATCGCCATAACAGTGCTCGCCCGCATCTCGAAACGCTGTGCCACCTCGTCGATGATCGTCTTGGCGATCATCAGCGACGAGGTCGCCGCCGGTGATGGCGCGTTCTGTACGTGCGTCACGTTCTCGCCGTGATAAACAAGGAAGTCGTCAACCAGCTTGCCGTTGACGAGAAGCGCCTGCGCGCGAACGCCGCTGGGACCCGGCAGCAGATCGTCGCCGCTGATCTCGGGCATGTAACGCTGCAAGGCGGTCACATAAGCGCCCTTGACGTAGTCGCGGTACATCTCCATCATGCCGGTGCGCCAGTACTTGCCCGCCAGCTTGAGGAAACCGGGGTAGGTCAGCGACTCGAACAGCTCGCGCAGGTTAACGTCCTTGCGCCCATAGCCTTCGCGGGCGAACGCCAGTACCGCGTTTGGTCCGGCTTTGACCTCGCCGCTCAACAAGCGGGTGAAATGCACGCCCAAGAACGGGAACTGCGGGTCGGGCACGGGGTAGATCATCGACTTGACCATGTGCCGCTTTTCGGGACGTAAAAGGTAGTAGTCGCCGCGGAAAGGCACGATCTTGACATCCTTGCCCGCGCCGGTCATGCGCGAAATGATGTCCGACTGCAAGCCGCCGCAGGTGATGACGTAACGCGCCGTCAGTTCCTTTTGACCAGCAGACGCGGTGCTTTCGAGCTTCAAGACAGCATCTTTGCCCCTGCCGCCGCCTTCAAGCCCGACGAGCTTCCAACTCAGGATGATTTCGCCGCCGGCGTCTCTGGCATCCTGCGCGAAGGCTTCGACGACCTGCTTGTAGTTGACCACGCCGGTGTTAGGCGACCAGATCGCTTTGATGCCCGCCGCGTAAGGCTCGATTTCGCGCAGCCGCGCCCCATCGACCAGCTCAAGACCGGGCACTTCGTTCGCTACCCCGCGCTCGTACAGGGCTTGCAGGCGGGGCAGTTCGCTCTCGTCGAGCGCGACGATCAGCTTGCCGCTCAGGCTGAAAGGGATGCCCTTCTCGGCGCAGTATTCAACCATCGCCTGACGCCCGGCGACACAGGTTTTCGCCTTCATTGAGCCGGGCGCGTAGTAAATGCCGGTATGAAGCACGCCGCTGTTGTGTCCCGTCTGGTGCTGAGCCAGCGCCGACTCCTTTTCGATCACAATCAGCTTCAGACCGGGCGACCGCTGCAAAATCTCTCTTGCCGTCGCCAGCCCGACGATCCCGCCGCCAATAATCGCCACATCATAAGCCATCTTTGACTGTCCTCTGTGTAGTTTCATCCTTAATCTACAGCCTCTGCCTAACAATTTCCTCTCTTAAACCCGACGATCGAGAATCCGACTTGATCCTTGCACAACTAACGCGCCGAGTGTCGAACTGGATGTCAGCCACTAGTACAATGCTAAAAGTAAGGTTATATTGTGTTTAATACATTATGTGAGGCTGTTAGGTGATTGAAAGGCACAGTTTGCGATACTTAAATCGGGTACTCCCAATTAGTCCTCATTGACAGGTTCATTCGCAAGTGCGGTACACCCCCGGTGGGTTACCGCATTTGAACCCATATCGAATCGGTACCAATCGTCGCAGAAGGAGTGAACGATGACCAAGAAGGAAACGATTAGAGCCGCGATCGTCATTTTGGTCGGACCGCTCGGTTCACGGAACAAGTTTGAGCATGTGGTTGACACGGTGCAGAGCGTGAAGCATTACGCCTCGCCCGACAGCCGCATCATCATTCAGGATAATTCCTCGCCGCTGAACTTGGGCAAGCGACTGCAAAAGGAATTTCCCGACTTGCTCATCTCGCGCGCGCCGCGCAATTACGGCTTGTACGGCGGCTTGTACAAGTCCGAATCGCTGGCATTTAAGTTTATTCACGACAATCTCGATCCTGAAGTCATTATTATGATGGACAGCGACGCGCTTTTTACCGGCTACGGGCTGGAAGAGGACGCCGTCGCCTTCTTTAATAAGAACCCGAACGTCGGCGTCATGGGCAATTACCTGACCAGCGGCGAAGGCATTGAGTGGCCCGCGCAAAAGCTGCGTTACCAGACCGGCGTCTTCGGCTGGCTGCGCGACCGCGAGCGCTACCACTTAATGAAAGACCTCGCCGACAAGGCGCGCGCGCGCGGCTGGATCGACGGGCAGCACATCCTCGGCGGTATTGCCATTTACAACCCGGCGCTGATCGCCAAGCTGGTCGAACTTGACCTGCTCGACCGCGAGCCGCTGCGCCGCGCCTTCTGGCAGGTCGATCATCTGTTCTCGCTGCTGTGCGTCGCGTCGGGGATGGACATGGCACGTTTCCATATGCCCGAGCAGCCCTTCGGCGTCGTCTGGCGCGGGATGCCGGTGTCGCCGCACGAGATCGTCTATCACGGCGTCAAAGCCTTCCATTCGACCCGCTCGTGGAGCGACGGTCGGCGCTCGTGGAACGAAGACGAGATTCGCGGTTTCTTCGCCGAACGCCGCGAGGTCGAAGTCGTCACCCAGCAGCCGTCGCTGGTTAGTGGGTAGACCTTCCCCTCAACCCCGTACAACCTTCGGTTGCCCACCCCTTCTCCCACACAAGTCGGGAGAAGGGGCTGTTTGCCGAGTCCGCGTGCTAACACGCTATAATCTAGCAAAACGTGCGGAGTTTGAGCCATGGCTGATCAAGTAACCCCGGCTGCGATCACGCTTGACGATCTACGTGCGCGCCGGGCTGAAATTCTGGCGTTGGCTGAAAAGTACGGCGCGTACAATGTCCGCATCTTTGGCAGCGTCGCGCGTGGGGACGCCGCTGCCGCCAGCGACATTGATTTCCTCGTCACGTTCCAACCTTGGGCAAGTTTGTACGAAATCGCGGGGCTAAAGCGCGAACTTGAAGAGCGTCTTGGCTGTGAGGTTGACGTCGTCGAAGACCATGCAGGTGTCCGCGCTCGTTTTCGCGAACGAATTGCGAAGGATGTGGTAACCCTGTGAGAGGCGTGAGGGACCATCTTGCCGACTTACTCGGTGAAATTGAAGCAGTCACGCGCTTCACCGCACTGGGAAGATCTCAATTCTTGGCAAGTGAACGCGACCAGTATGCCGTAATGATGGCTTACGCGCGCATCGGTGAAATCGTCAAGCAGTTGCCAACTGAGCTTCTGATAACGCAGCCACACATCGAATGGCGCGAAATCAAGGGCTTTCGAGACGTGCTTCTGCATCGCTATTTCGACGTCAATATGGAGCGCGTTTGGATGGCTGTCGAAAAGCTGCCGGAACTTCATGCTGCTGTCAAAGCCCTGCTTTCGAGCTTGCCGCCTGAAGATGACGATTGAGCTGTCGTTCGCCCCGCCAAGCACCCCCAGAACCTGCAACGTATCATCACTCAAGTGTGACTTTCGCATTAGGGGCAGCCGTCCGCAGGTGGTAGACTCGTGCCGCAGTGGATATATGTTTGCGCCGCGCAGTTAGGACAGGTGGACTGACATGGGGGAACTGCTTGTTTTCACAGCACCACGAACGCCCGGTTTCCAGCCGTCCGACGACCCGCCGCTGAAACCGGATGAAGTCCGCATCAAGACCCTCTACTCTGGCATCAGCGCCGGAACTGAACTCACCTTCTACCGGGGAACAAACCCGTATTTAGCCAAGCAGTGGGACGCCGACCGGCGCTTGTTCGTCGAGGGCGCAGGGTCGACGTTTTCCTACCCGGTACTGAACTTGGGCTACGAGGAAGTTGGCGAAGTTGTCGAAATCGGCGCGGCGGTGACCGATGTGCCGGTCGGCGCGCGGCTGTTCGGCACATGGGGACACCGCACG
>JAEVZT010000383.1 GCA_023392115.1 Chloroflexota bacterium | reverse complement strand
TCAACATAGCGGAGTGGCGCAGGCTCGTGCTATCTTTTGACACTAGCTTAACAATCGTGTGTTATTCCTTTGACGGGTTTCTATATTTTGAAGAGAGGGTAAGAACGATGCGTAAACTTGCGTTACTGCTCGGGTTGCTTGTCGTGTTCGCGCTGTCGGGCGCGGTGCTGGCACAGGAAGATGATCTCGCCAGCGTCGACCCCAGCGGTCAGACGGTGATCTACTGGCACCAGTTCCGCGACGCTCAGGGTGACACCATCGCCCGGCTGATCGAGGAATTCAACTCGACCAATGAATGGGGCATCACGGTTGAAGGCACGCGTCAGGGCAGCTACAACGAACTGCGCGAGCTGATCAACGCTGGCATCATCAGCGGTGAGCTGCCGAACCTCGTCGCCGGCTATGCCAACGACGCCGCCAGCTATGCGCGCGATGGCGCGGCGGTCGACCTGACGCCGTACCTGACCAGCGAGCAGTGGGGGCTGTCGGAAGAACAGCTTGCCGACTTCAACCTGCCGCTGCTAGACGCGAACACGGTTGACGGTCAGCTGCTGGCATGGCCGCACCAGTCGTCGGCTCAGGTGATGGTTTACAACCAGTCGATGCTTGAAGAACTCGGCTTCGATGGTCCGCCGACCACCTTCGAAGAATTCGCTGAAGTTTCGTGCGCCGCCAGCCAAATGACCGGACCCAACGGCGAAGACATTCTCGGCTACCCGACCACGACCGACGCCTCGGCGTTCGAGTCGTTCGTCGCCAGCCGCGGCGGGCAGATTTATCACGACGGCGCGTTTGACTTCCAGAGCCAAGCCGTCCTCGACACACTGCAAATGTACAAAGACCTGTACGATCAGGGCTGCGGCTACATTCCGGCGGAAGCCTTTGCCGAACAGACGGATTTCGCGCTCGGGCTGAACCCGTACTTCCTGTCGAGCACGGCAGGCTTGACCTTTATCGTCGCCGCCTACAACGACAACGCCGCGGATTTTGAATGGAACGTGACGACCGTGCCGTTCACCGAAGGCAACCGTACGCTGCAAGCGTTCGTCCCCAGCATCATCATGCTGCCGAGCACGCCCGAACAGCAGCTCGCAAGCTGGCTGTTCCTCAAGTTCCTCGTGACGCCGGAAGCAGCGGCCACGTGGAGCTCGGGCACGGGCTACTTCAACCCCGTCCCGTCGTCGGCAGAACTGATCACCGACGAGACGTTCGTCGATGCCAGCATCTTCCCGTACTTCCAGACGGCGAATGAACTGCTGAACAGCGAAGAAGTCAACGTCTACAGCTCGCCCTCGGTCAGTGCGTATGGTGCGGTGCGCGGCGCTATCAGCGAGGCGCTCGCCAACGTGACGACCAACGGCATGAGTGTCGAGGATGCCGCCGCCCAGCTTCAGCAGCAGGCGGACGAGGCACTTGCCGACACGATGTAGGAACGAGCAAGTTCACTGTTCACAGTAAACAGTGAACAGTGAACAGTAAGAGCAATACAAAAAGCAGGTCGTCGTATTCAACTCGCGGCGACCTGCTTTTGCTTTTTATTGTCAACTGTAAACTGTAAACTTCACTCCACCGCCCGCACGCAGATCATCTCGGCAAGGTTGTGTCCGATGATGCGAAACTCGCGCCCCATCTTCAACTGGATCGGACCGTTGAAGGGCGCGGCGTGGATCAACTCCAAGCGAGCGCCGGGGAGCAAGTGCAGCGCCGCCAGATATTCGAGCCTGTCGGGTTCGCGCGTGAGCACGCGCGTGAGTTCGAGTGGGGTGTTGAACGGCGCTTGAGTCAGCAGCACGTCGTTGAGTTCGGGCAAGTCGCCCTCAGGTGACGGGATGGGTTCGCCGTGCGGGCACTGGGTCGGATTGCCCGCCATCTCCGCCATGCGGTCGGCAACCGGCTCGCTCAGCGCGCGGCTGATGCGGTCGGCTTCGCCGTGAACCTCATGCCAGCCAAAGTTCATGACATTCGCCAGAAACGCTTCGACGATCCGGTGGCGGCGAAGCTGCTTGAGCGCCTCACGCTTGCCTTCGGCGGTCAGGCGTATCCCCTGATACGGTTCGTGCTGCAGCAGCCCCATGTCGCGCAGGCGCGTCACCATGCGGTTGACGGCGGGCGCGCTGACGTTGATCACATCGGCAAGCGCCGACGTGCCGACAAAGCCGCCGGGTGTGCTGCCGCGTTCGCTCAAGCGATAGATGTGGACAAGGTAGTCTCGTTCGCGAACAGTCGGGTTGAAGTCTTCGGACATGTTACCAGCCGTGTTCGAGGCGTTGGATCAGGCGCTCCGGCAGGTCATAGCGCCGCATCCGTTTCTGCACGGCGGGGATGTCATACGACACGCGCCGGTGTTCCCACTGGTTCGTTTCGACATAGACAATCGCGTAAGCGGCGTCGGGATTGGCGTCGCGCGGCTGCCCAACGCTGCCCGGGTTGATGATCTGCCTCCGCCCGTTGAGTTGAATGCGCTGGCGATACACCGGGGCGATCGCTTCAGTGTCGCCCTGCTCGTCGGTCTGCTCGTAGATGATCGGCTGGTGCGTGTGACCGACAAGGCAGTATGAGGTTTCAAAGTGCGAGAAGTTGAGCGCGGCGATCAACGGTTCAAGGATATACTCCCACACCGGCTCGCGTGGACTGCCGTGCGCTAGGGTATAATCGCCGATCACGAAGGTGGTCGGCAGCGCTTCCAGATATGCCAGATTGTCGAGCGTTAGCGTGTCGCGCGTCCAGTCGACAGCCCGACGTGCATCGGGGTTGAAAGTACGAATGTCAAGCCTGCCAAGCGCCGCCCAGTCGTGATTTCCGGCGAGGCACAGATGCGGCAGCGAGCGGAGCAGTTCGACCGACTCGTTGGGATCGGGTCCATAGCCGACCACGTCGCCGAGGCACCAGACATAATCCCACTCATTGCGTGCATCTGCCAGTACGGTTTCAAAGGCAGTTAAAT
>JAEVZT010000309.1 GCA_023392115.1 Chloroflexota bacterium | reverse complement strand
ACCGTGCCGATCGCCAGCACCGTATTGTTGATCCCCGGACCCAAGACGCTGACGACGACCAGCGCCAGCAGCAGCGCCGGCAGCGCGAAAAACACATCCATCACGCGCATGACGACGATGTCGAACGCCCCGCCGACGTAACCCGACAGCGTGCCGATCAGCGTGCCGAGCGTCGCCGCCAGCGTCACCGACAGCACCGCGACGCGCAGCGAATTCGCCGCGCCGCCCATGATGCGGCTGGCGACGTCGCGCCCAAAAAGGTCTGTCCCCATGACATACGTCGAGCTGGGCGCTTGCAGACGGTTGCGCGGGGTCTGTTCAAGCGCCGGATAGGGCGTTACCCCCAGCGAGCCGAGCAGCCCGACAATCAGGTACAGCGTCACCAGTACCAGCCCGACCGCGCCGCTCTGGTTGCGCAGCAGCCGCCGCAGCAGGGTCGGCGAAGTAGTTTCAAGCCGCTTTGACATACGACACTCGCGGGTCAATCGCCGTGTAGATCAAGTCGACGAGCAGGTTGATGAGGATGAAGTTGAAAGCGACAAACAACGCGATTCCCTGAACAAGCGCGTAATCGCGCTGTGAGATGGCGTTATAGACAAGGCGACCGATCCCCGGCAGGGTGAAGATCTCCTCGACGATCACCGTGCCGCCGAGCAGGTAGCCGAGTTCGACGCCGACGAGCGTGATCACCGGGATCAGCGCGTTCCGCAGGGCGTGGCGGCGGACGACGGTGTTTTCGCGCAAGCCTTTGCTGCGCGCCGTGCGGACGTAATCCTGCCCCATAATTTCAAGCATCGCCGAGCGCGTCGTGCGCATCACCGATGCCGCGAACGGGAAGCCGAGCGTGAACGCGGGAAAAATCATCTGCTGAAAGTTGACCAGCGGGTCGTCCGCAAGCGCCACGTAGCGTCCGGAGTTCGGCAGGTAGCGGAAATAGACCGACAGCACGTAGATGATCAACGTGCCGAGCAGGAAGGCGGGCGTCGCCAACCCGATCAGCGCCAGCAGCCGACCGATCAGGTCGATGAACGAGTTGTGGCGCACCGCCGACAGCACGCCGATCGGCACACCGATGATCAGCGCGATCGTCAGCGACATCAGCGCGAGCTGGAACGTCACCGGGAAGCGCGATAGGATGACGTCGAGAACCGGCGCGCCGTGTCGCACCGACAAGCCGAGGTTTCCCTGCACGGCATTCCCCAACCACACGACATACTGCTCCACCGGAGGCTTGTCCAAGCCGAAATAGGCTTCAAGCGAGGCGCGCTGCGCTTCCGTCAGCATCCCCGCCTCAGTGCCGAGCATGGCGACGATCGAGTCGCCGGGGACGAGGCGGATCGCCAGAAATATCAATACGGAAACGCCGAACAGGGTCGGCAGGAAGGCGATGGCGCGCTGCGTGATATAGCGGATCATTTGCGTGGAACGGGGCGCGGCTGTTTGATATGGCAGCCGCGCCCCGCCTGTGACTAGCGGTTCAGCGTGACCTGCGCCAGCCCGATGAGCGAGTCGGTCGGGTACGGCACAAAGCCTTCGACATACGGCTGGTGGGCGGTGTACTCGTAGGCGGTGTACAGCCAGACCCACGGCGCCATTTCGGCAAGGTGACGCTGGAACTGCGCGAAGATTTCATACCGTGCATCCGGGTCGGTTTCCGTGCGTCCCGCCTCCATCAGTTCGTCAAGCGTTTCGTCAATGTAGCCGGCGACATTGTTCAGGTTGCCGGTGGTCTGCCAGTAACGCGCGTACATCGTGTACGGGTCGGGACGACCGCCGTTGAGCGCGACTGCCGCCTGAAAGTCGCCAGCCAGCCAGCGTTCGACGTAGACGCCAAGCTCAAGCGATTCAATTTCGACGGCGATGTTGATCTCGGCGAGCTGCGCCTGAATGTTCTGCGCTTCGGCAACTGCCGTCGGCGGTTCTTCGTTGGCGGCGATCACGTTGAGCGTGAAACCGTCTTCGTACCCGGCTTCAGCCATGAGCTCGCGCGCGCGGTCGAGGTCTTTTTCGTAGCAGAACAGCTCGCTCGGGTCGAGCGCGTATGCCGCCATCGTCAGCGGACCCGTCACCATGCCTTCGCCGAGCGCCGCCGTGTCGACAACTTCCTGCCGGTCAATCGCGCACGCGATCGCCTGACGGACGGCAAGCTCACCGAGCGGCGCTTCCGTATCCGCCGCGCGAAGCTGCAAGGCGTGATAGGCGATCGCCGGGACGCGGTTCAGCACGATATTGGCATCATCTGTCAGCAGCGTCGCCACGAGCGGATCGTTGAGGAGCGCGAAGTCAATCGTCCCGGCGCGCAGGGCGGCGAGGATCGATGTTTCGTCGGGGATGATGCGAATCTCGATGCCGTCGACGAAGGGACCTTCGCCCCACCAATCGGCATTGGCGCTCAAGTTCGTCGTTTCATCGGGCGTCCAGCTTTCCAGCTTGAAGGGACCCGTACCGTTGGCGACGGTCGCGATGTCCCCCGACTCGATGTCCGCGCTGTCGGCAATCGCCGCGTTGGTCGTCGCCAGCGCCGCCAGCAGCGGCACGTCGGGCTGCGACAGGTTGAACACGACCGTAAAGTCGTCCGGCGTGTCGATCGATTCGATGCTCAGATAGTTGGCGCGGGCGGCGGCTGCCGTCGCCTCGTCGAGGATGCGCTCGAACGTCGCAACCACATCTTCGGCGCTAAATTCCGCCCCATTATGGAACGTCACGCCCTGACGCAGGCTGAGCGTCAGTTGGGTCGCGTCTTCGTTGAATTCCCAGCTTTCCGCCAGCGCCGGAATCACGTTGAGTTCGGCGTCAAGGTTCACCAGCGGCTCGTAAATCAGTTCCAGCAGTCGGAACGAGGCGAACGCGGTCTGCGTGTGCGGATCGAGTCCGGTCGTGTCGGCAGCGCGCGCCATCACCAGCACGTTATCTTGCGCGGCGAGCGGCATGCCGAAACTCAACACGACGAGGGCGAGCGTAAAAAGCAAAAACACCTTCCTAAGCATGGTTATTTTCTCCTGAAAGAGCTGCGCTATTTAACTGTAACGCAAAGCGAGTTTTCGGGAAACAGCATGGACTGACAAGGTTTGATCAGCGCAGGCGCTTGCGAAAGATGTATTCGGTCACGTCAGGCAGTACGTAGCCGGGAATCGCGCCGATCTGCACGTAGCCCTGCCGCCGGTAAAACCGATGCGCGTCGACGTTGAAATCCGACGCGAGCAGGATCATGTCCCGGCTGCTGACCATCGCTTCGAGTTGGTCGAGCAGCTGCGCGCCAATTCCCCTGCCCGCCTGATCCGGTCGCACGCCGAGCAGCTTCAAATAGGCGCCGTGCCCGAATGCCCCCTTGGGTACGCACCACGCCAGCCCGACGGCGCGCTCGTCTGTATCCGCCGTCAGGATCAGGTCGGCATCCAGCGCGGCTGCCAACTTGGCGCTCAGTTTCTCTACCGTGTTGTTGTATCGCTGCCACAGCGGGATTGTAACAACCCAGCCCGCCACAATCGGAATGTCGTCGGCTTCGAGGGTGCGGATGTTCATCCTGCGCACCACGTCCGCCGCAGCAGATCGATGTAGTTATTTCCCGGCGTCACGTCGCCGAGAATCACTTCATGGCTCGCGCCGGTCAATGACGGCAGGCTGCCCGCCCGCGCATGCCATGTCTCATGCGCCAGCAGGGCGAATACCAGCGCCTCTTTCGCGTCGGCATCGATGCCGACCTGATCGCTCGACATCACGCGCGCCGGGATCAGCGCGTCGAGCAGTTCCATAATCACCGGATTGCTGCGCCCGCCACCGCTCAAGATCACCTCGTCGATCCGCGCCGGCGCGAAATGCTCATAGGCGTCGGCGATCGACTGCGCGGTCAGCGCGGTCAGCGTGGCGACAATACTGGCGTCGTCCAACCCGCGCTCGTGCCCCTCCGCGACCAGTTCCGCCGCCATCCGCGCGCTGAACAACTCGCGTCCGGTTGTCTTCGGCGGTTTGATCGTGTAATACGGATGACCGAGAAGGGTTTGCAGCCAGTCTTCGTCCAGCTTGCCGCCGCGTGCCAGCATGCCGTCGCGGTCGAAGTGCTGCGACCCCTGTGTCAGCTGCACCACCGCCGAGTCGATCAGCGCGTTGCCCGGTCCGGTGTCAAACGCGGTCGGCGAGCCGGTGAGGTCTGTCAGCGGCGGCAGAAACGTCACGTTGCCGATGCCGCCGATGTTCTGCACTGCGCGCCAGCGCGTCGGGTGGCGCAGGAGCAGCCAGTCGGCGTAGCCGGTCAGCGGCGCGCCTTGCCCGCCGGCGGCGATGTCTCGCGTGCGGAAATTGCTGACCGTCGTCACGCCGGTGCGCTCGGCGATCACGGCAGATTCGCCCAGCTGAAGCGTCGCGGTGACATTCCCCTGTGGATCGACAGCGTGCCAGAACGTTTGCCCGTGCGAGCCGATCAGGTCGATGTCGGTGGGTGTGAAGCCGCCTTCTTCAATCGCGCGCAGCGCCGCCGCGGCGAACAATTCACCCAAGGCAAAGTTGATCGCGCACAGCTCGTCGACACGCCCGCCGTTGCAGGCGTCGAGAATGCGCTGCTGGAAACCATCCGGATAAGGAAAAGTGATCGCGTGTGCGATCGTGGCGCGCAGCTGCGGCGGCGCGCCGCCGACTTCGCAAACGGCAGCGTCAATCGCATCTGCCGACGTGCCGGACATCAAACCGACAATTCGCATAAGCATCAGCTCGAGGAAAGGACAGTACTCGACTCAACATGTCCGAGTGTAAATCATCGTACCTCTGGCTGCCACTGTGCAAAGCCAAGTGAAATCACGCTCAGGCTTAGTTAGAAATTATCTGACAGTTCTTTAAGGATTCATTGAGGAATCATAATGATCGCGGCGGCGATCCCGTGTTAACATCCATTCATGGACGATATAGTTTAGAAAACTATAAATAACATGCTGTTGATCACTAGAAAGTTTTCAAAAACATGCTAAGGTTCCTGTTAGGATAGTTCGTGGCGTATAGCTGATGATTTCAGACATCACATTCAGTTCCGGAACGACTACACTCGTATTGTGGCTCTCGGCTGCGGGTCTCACAGTGTTGTTTGCCGTCGCCAGTCGCGGTTCATTCATCGCGCGCTTGCTAGGCTCGCGAACGAAAACCAATTGGATTGAGACGTCCGGCAGCATAACACGGACAGACATTTACGTGCGCAAGCAGCCCGGACGCCCGGGTGGGCGGTCAAAGGTCGACTTCGTTGTGCGTATCGAGTTTGATTACCAGAACAGCGCGCAGATGCCGAACACGTGGACGCAGCACGGCATACAGGAAGTTTCGTACAAGCGCCTCGATCTGGCGCGCCAAGCTGCCGCGCAGTACGCGCCGGGCACGAAAATTCAAATCCATTACAATGCGGAGGAGCCAAGCCAGTCGCGCTTTACACCGCAGTGGAAGAAACGGGTTTGACCCATCGCGCGGGCAGCCGAGATTCGGAATGCCACTTACGTACAGCCCTGCCAGTTCTATTGCGCGCGTCGTGCCGGTGAGTGCCTCTGACGGCGCACCCAGCGCCACAACTTCGTCCTCAAGCGTTCCCCGCGCCGCGCAAGCGAAACCCCCTCTCCGCGAAGTATCCGCCGGAACTCCGCTGTCGACGTATTCACGGGAACGAGCAGGCGAGCGAGCGCATACGGGTCATCGCCTAAATGACTCATCGCATATTTGACCCCGCAGGCGGACAGATACCCGGCATCCTCGACTGCCTGTTTCACCTTTTTCGAGTGATAGCCATGCGGATAGGCGAAGCTCGCCACTTCCCGATTCAAGCCGCACTCGAGTATCTCCTTCGGCTGCGCGATCTCAACGGCGAGATCGTCGCCAGACAGCAGGTCAAGTTGTGGGTGCGTGTGCGAATGCGCGCCGATCTCAATTCCGGCGTCCATGAGATCGCACAACATCTCCCATGAGAGCAGCGGTCGCGCGTAAATCCGCGACGAGGACATGCACTCGCTCATTTTGTCAATACAGTCGCTTACGACGTAGATCGTGGCAGGAAAGTTGTAGCGCTTGAGCACCGGCAGCGCGTGATGGTAAAAGTCGGCGTAACCATCGTCAAAGGTGATGACGACAGGGCGTTCTGGAAGCTCGTCGCACTCACCGCGAATGACGCGCGCATAGGTTGACACCGTGATCGGCGTGTAGCCGTGCTCGTTCAGATAGTCCATCTGCCGCTCGAACTCGTGCGGGCGGACGATGAAAGGTAGGAAATCTTTCTTCGCGTTATACGAAACGCTGTGGTACATGAGAATCGGAACAAGAACAGCAGCCGAGTGTCGGTTCATTTTCAACGCCCCCCCAAGCGTCGCCTCTCGATTGTTTACTCTATCGTCTAGCTGCGGGCTGCCACTTCTTGCGACGCGACCTGCCTTGTGTTCCCTTTGAGTGTGAATGCGGCGGTGCCCACCACATAACCCGCCACCGTACAGGCGAAACCAATGACTATCGCGCCCGCGCGCATAATGCCATACAAGTCGCGGCGCAGTCCGTCGCGCAGACCGCCCAAGACGCCAAGAGGCAGCGTCCGCACGGTATACGTTCGTTCGGATGCCAGCGCATCCTGCCGCCCGATGTACCGCGTGATCAACGCTTTCGACAGCCCCTCTGAATAGCAGCGGTTGACGAAATAGCTGAAGCGCGCGCGCGTCGGCGGCACGCGGTGATCGACGACGGCATTGGGATCGTAAAGCATCCGCGCGCCGGGGAGTCGCTGGCGAACGCGGATACACAGCTCTGTCTCTTCGCAGCCGACCGGGAGCGTGCCGACACGACCGATACCGTCCCTAAATATACCGGCAGAGTCGAAAACCCAGCGCCGGAACGCCATATTGCAGCCGATCAGGTTGCGCACCTCCGACGGCACGAGCGGCATTCCGGTGTACGTGCAGCCAACGACCCAGTCAAACTCGCTTGGGAACCATCCCGGGCGGGTTTGCAGCCAGTAGGGACGGATTGCCCCGCCCACGCCGACCACATCTTCAGACGCGAAATGAACAATTAGACGCTCCAGCCAGTCGCGCGCCGGCACGGCGTCTTCGTCCATGAAGACGACAAAATCTCCGCTCGCAGCCGCGATCCCGGTATTGCGCGCGCCGGACAGACCGCGCTGCTCGCCGTTCGCCATGACCAGAACATCTAGAAACGACGCGGCGACACGCTGCAACAGCGCCTCGTTATGGTCAATTACGAGAATAATCTCTGCCACGCCGACAGTTTGAGACCTGACCCCCTCAAGCGCACAGACTAATTCGTCCCACCGATCTTCGGTGTACGCGCAGATGACAACCGAAACTGTCAAACGATTCATGACTTATTCATAGCGCCGAACTGAAAGCTGCTGAACTTCGGGCAAGCTGGCGCTGTCTGAAGCGCGCTGCCCATCTCCCCAATTGAACTTCCAGTCGAACCACTCACGCAAGATAGTGCGCATGATGCGGAGTCCATCGCGGACGGCGTTGAGGTTAGACAACCCGTAAATACGTTCGTGCTCAAAGCTAGGAACTTCAACGATATTCAGGCGCGTCTTGATGACGCGAATGTTCATGATCGTTTCGATTTCGAACCCCGGCGCGTCAACATCGATCACCGGCACAACCCACGACCAAAAGGCGTTATAGCCGTAGCACAGGTCGCTGTAGGAATGACCGAAAAGGAGGCGGACGATGGTGGTCAATCCCCAGTTGCCCAGTCGGCGGATCGTCGTCATATCGGACGACCCGCCGCCCTGCACGAAGCGCGTGCCCTTGGCATAGTCCGCGCCCGACACGAGCGTCCCGACGAAGCGCGGAATCTCACGCGGATCGGTCGAGCCGTCCGCGTCAAGCATGACGATAATTTCGCCCGTCGCCGCGGCAAAGCCCATCTTCAGGGCTGCGCCTTTCCCACGCCCCTCTTGCATGATGATTCGCGCTTCTGGGCACAGGTCTTTAGCAACCTCGACGGTGTTGTCGGTGGAATGCCCGTCGACGATGATGATTTCATAAACCCAGTCGGGAATATAGCCCAAGACGTGTGGCAGGTTCGCGGCTTCGTTCAGGGTCGGAATGATGACGCTGACCCGCGGGAAGGATTGCTCAGAAAATGAATTTCGAGCGAGAATCGGAAACAAACCATAACTTTTCATGTTGCCCTCTCCTCGGCGGTACTTAGTGCTTTTCTGACGAGTCTTGGCTTGTGAGCCACTATGGATATTACGATAAGACCACCGCCCCTGAGGGACGAAAAAAACCCTTCCAGCGCCGAATAAACGTAAAACCCACTGAGAAGGTTTGACGAGCTATGCCTGACAATTCCATTATTGGCTTCGACTTTTCAATCGCAATATGAGAAGGAGTAGTGCCTATCAGACAATTTATTACATACCTTAGCTTGGTCTTAAAATATTGCCTCCCCACACCTTTCATACGCCTAACAAACATATAATAATAATGTTTCTTGGAAAAGTAAATCGAATAGAAAAAACTATCGTTTGATGATAATGATATAATCGCTGCTTATTCGCGAAATGGATTTACAATTTTACATCGAGAAAGGTAGACGATGGAGCGCTTCAACTACACCGTCAGCCGCATGCAGCGCCTTATTCGAAACTTACTGGTCGATCTTCCCTACGGAGGCTTTTTAGGCGTCAACTTCAATCCCAGAGATATCTGGCGACGTGCCGACACCAGAAACCGCCTGCTCTACGTCTACAACTCGGACGACGAAGCGCTCCACCTCGTCTTCGCCAATCGAATCAAGCC
>JAEVZT010000302.1 GCA_023392115.1 Chloroflexota bacterium | reverse complement strand
ACCTGCGTCAAATCCGCGACTGGAAGGAAGGCATGCCGCCCTATGCTGTCGAAGCCGTCATGCCGCGCATGAACGCGCTCGGCGAGCAGGGCTGGGAACTCGTCCACATGCAGCCGGTAGAAGTCGGCGGTAAAGGCGACGTGCTCATTCAGGACTCGGGTTCGGGAGTGCGCGTATGGAGCGCGAGCTACTTCTGCGTCTTCAAGCGCCCGGTCGGGGAGTAGACCACTCGCAGTTTACCCGCTGACCTTGCGCGCCTTCTTCGCCAGCAAGCCGCGATAGAGGGCGTCGAGGTCTTTGACAAGCCTGTCGATTCCGTAGCGGTCGAGCATCAGCGTTTGGGCGCGCGTCACGTCAGGTGGGCTGGCGATCGTTTCGACGACCGCCGACGCCAGCGCGTCGGCGTCTTCCGGCGGCACGAGCGTTCCGAGATCGCCGCCGTCGAGCAGATCGGGCAAGCCGCCGACCGCCGTCGCCACGACAGGACAGCCAGCCGCCAATGCCTCGATCACCGACACCGGCGTGCCTTCGTTCAAGCTGCTGATCACCAGTACGTCGAGGTCGCTGTAGACCGGCGCGACGTCGCGCGACCAGCCCGTGAAAACGACACAATCGCCCAAACCGAGCGCCGACGCTTCGGCTTCCAGCTCCGCCCGCAGTTCGCCGTCGCCGATGATGGCGAAACGCGCGTCGGGCAGGCGCTGCTTGATCTTGATTGCCGCGCGCAGGAACAGCGAATGGTTCTTGACCGGCACGAGCCGCCCGACGATGCCGATCAGCGGCGCGTTCGCCGGTAGATCGTGGGCGCGGCGGAACGTCCCCTGTCGGCGCGGCGTCTTGGCGAAGGCGTCGAGGTCGAGCCCGAGCGGCAGGACGGTGATCCGACCCTTACGCGTGATGCGGTACTGTTCGGCAAGCTCGCGGCGCAAGCCGTCGGTGAGCGTGATCACCGTGTCAGATATGCGCGCGGCGATCCGCTCGAGCCAGATGAACAGGCGCGTCATCGCCGGGTTGAAATAGCCCTGAAAGACGTGTCCGTGAAACGTGTGGACGATGACCGGCACGCCCGCCAGCCACGCGGCGACCCGCCCGGCAAACCCGGCTTTCGCCGTGTGCGTGTGGACGACGTCCGGCTTGAACTCGCGCATCAGCCGGTAGATCTTCCAGATCGTGATCAAGTCGCGCAGCGGGTGCAGCGACCGCCCGAGTTCCGCGACGAGGATTGGCGTCACGCCGCGCGCTTCAGCGTAATACTGCATGTCGCCTTCGTCGGCGTCGATGCTGCCGCAGACGAGGACGCTTTCGTAATCCGGCGCGCCGAGCTTTTCGGTCAGGAGCGCGACGTGAATCGCCGGACCGCCGATGTTCAGCCGGGCGATGATGCGCATGATGCGGATCGGGCGATTGGGGATCATAGCGCGCTCACGGTGGAAGGGTCGATGAAAATGCGATGCCACCATTCAAGCGTGAGTAAACTCCACAACCGCTGCCCGTGATCGCGCTTGCCCGCCGCGTGTTCGTCAATCATTCGCGTCACTATCTCCATGTCGAACAAACCGCGATCGCGCGCCCGCCTGTCGAGTAATATGTCGCGCACCGGCTGGATCTCGGCGCGCAGCCACGCGCCGAGCGGCACGCCGAAACCGTGTTTCTGCCGGTGGATGATGTCGTCGTCGAGCAGCCCGGCGGCTGTCCGCTTGAGCAGGTACTTCGTCGTCGCGCCTTTGAGCTTGAGGTTATCGGGGATCGTCGCCGCCATCTCGACCAGCCAGTGATCGAGGAACGGCGCGCGCGTTTCGAGCGACGCCGCCATGCTCGAACGATCGGTCTTGATCAGCAGGTCGTCGGGCAGGTAGGTTGTCATGTTGGCGCGCAGCAGATCAGCCAGTTCGTGCGGCGCGGCGAATTGGGCGGCGAAGTCCTGTCCGGCGGCATCGGCGTGCTCCGCGTCATTGATCAGCGCGGCGATCTGGTCGCGGCTGAACAGGCGAATCCAGTCGAAATATGCGAGCGCCGGCGGCAGCGCCGCGCCGCGCGCGAAGCGTCCCGCCCGCTTGATGACGTTGTAATAGCCCGTGCCTTCGGGCAGCGCGTTGAGCGCGCCCGCCACGCTCGACCAGAGGCTGCGCGGCAGCGCGCCCAACTTGCGGATCAGCGACAGGGCGTAGAAACGTTCGTAACCGGCGAACAGTTCGTCGCCGCCGTCACCCGTCAGCGCGACCGTGACGTGCTCGCGCGTCAGCTTGCTGACCAAATACGTCGGGATGGCGCTGCTGTCGGCGAACGGCTGGTCGTGATGCCAGACGAGAAGCGGCGCGAGATCGACCGCTTGCGGATCGACCGTAAACGCCGTGTGATCGGTTTCGAGCCATTCGGCGACGCGCTTGGCATAGACGGTTTCGTCGAAGCTGGCGTCGCCGCTGAAGCCGATGCTGAACGTCTTGATCTGTCCGTTGGTGTGACGGCGCATCAGGGCGACGATCAGGCTGCTGTCCAAGCCGCCGCTGAGGAACGCGCCGAGCGGTACGTCGCTGATCAGCGCCTGCTTGACTGCCTCGCCGACAGCGTCTTTCAGTTCTTCGCACTTCTGATCTTCAACTGCGGGCGTGACCGTTTGCGCGCCCGCGGGTCGCGCCGGACTCCAGTAGCGGACAGGGGTCACTTCGCGTTCTGAAACGACGATCCGGTGACCGGGGAGCAGCATTTTGATCCCCTTGAACGCCGTTTCCGGCGCGGGGATGTAGCCGTAGCCGAGATAGAGCGCCAGCAGATGCGCGTCGAATGCCGACTCGCGCGGGACGGCGGGGTGCGCCAGCAGCGCCTTAATCTCGCTGGCGAAGACGAGGATGCGTTCGTCGTGATAGTAATAGAGCGGCTTTTCGCCCATCCGGTCGCGGGCGAGCAGCAGCCGCCGCGACTCGCCGTCCCACAGGGCGAAGGCGAACATCCCGCGCAGCGAGCGCAGCATGTCGAGCCCCTCGCGCCGGTAGAGCTTGAGCAGCGTTTCGGCGTCGCTGCCGGAGCGGTAGGACATGCCTTCGCGTTCGAGCATCTGCCGTAGGCGCGGGTGATTGTAGATCTCGCCGTTGTAGGCGATCGTCAGCGCACCTTCGCGCATCGGCAGCGATCCGGCGGGCGACGTGTCGAGGATCGCCAGACGGCGGTTGCCAAGCCCGCATGCGCCGTCGATGGCGACGCCGCCCTGATCGGGTCCGCGGTGGATTAGGCGGTCGAGCATCGGCGCGATTTCGTTTTCTACGGCAGGGGAACCGTCGAGATGTAAAACGCCACAAATACCACACATAATCGACTGCAAACTAGAGAATTAGACGACAAGATGCGCTATTGTCACGCATCAGGGGTGAATCGGCAAGGAGAGGAGTAGGATAAGCTGTCCAGCGTCCATGCGCCATGCTCGTTGTAAGGGCATGTCGACGCGTTTCTTTGTTGTTCCTATGCAGATACGGCTTAAGCGATACGGAGCGTAACGCGGCAGTTCACTTGAGTGCTTGTGTTGAACAACCGGTGTATAACTTAGAGGGCGTAGTGTAAGAGCGTAAATTGCGCCGCGCAATAGATTGAAAGGGTGAAACGTTTGCTGTCCACCCTCAGACCGTCTACGTTGCGCCACGCTGTCGGCGTGTTTCCAGTTTCGATTTTTCTCGCGTTGTTGGTTTTGATCGCACTCCTCATCGTCAGCTTGCCAAGCTCTCCACTCTTTCTGCCGGTTCCGGGGCGCGACTCAGGGGTATTCCTCTATGTTGGTACGCGCCTCTTGGCAGGCGATCTGCCTTACCAAGATGTATGGGATCATAAGGGTCCGGTGCTTTATGTGATTAACGCGCTGGGTCTTTCGACAGCAGGCGGGTCTCGATGGGGTGTTTGGTTCCTCCAGTATCTGAGTTTAGCTGCTGCCTTGTGGGCATGTTACCGGAACATCCTTCGCTGGTCGCACCTGCATACTGCCGTACTCATTACCCTCTCCGTGACCCTTACGCTGCCTCTCGTTTTCGAAAACGGCAATCTCCCTGAGTCCTATGCACTACCTTTTCAATTCGTTGGACTCCTGATCGGACTGTACCCGAGTTACGCACGTCGAACCGCCTTCTGGACTGGCATCTGCCTCGGCGTCTCGCTGGGGATCACCTTTTTCTTGAGACAAAACCTTATCGGCGTGTGGATCACGCTGATGATTGTCGGCGGGCTGGAAGCGGCTGCACAACGTACGTGGCAACTCTACAGAATACGGCTCATTGGACTGATACTCGGTTTTGCTTTAATCGCAGTGCCGATTCTGCTGTTCCTCGCTTTGCACGGCGTGCTTGCAGCGTTCCTTGACGCCGCCATCTACTATAATTCGCTTTATACGCGAGACATATCGGTGAACAGTCGGATAGAAAGTGTTGTTGAGGGAATTCGCGACCTCGCGCCTTCAGGTCTTGTGTTTGCTGCGCTTGCCGGCTGGTTCTTGGGCTGGATTCGCTTCGTCTCTGCTTTTCGACACAGCCGCTCAATCAGCAGCATCGTGCTTGTCGTCCTGATTGGTCTACCGGTTGAAATGATCCTTAGCAGTCTATCTGTGCGCTCCTACCCTCATTATTTTATGAGTTGGCTGCCTATCATCGCCGTAAGCGCCGCGCTGCTGATTGAACGCATCACGCGTAAGCGACTTGTCGTCGTCGCGCTGCTGTATGCGGTTTTCATCCAGTTTGCCTTCGTCATCACGCCGATTGCTCGCAAGGCAGTGGAAGCAGACACGAACAAGACCGATCCGGTTGTTGACTTTATAACAGCCAATACCGCGCCTGACGATCCGGTACTCATGTGGGGGGCTGAGACAGCCTACAATTTCGCTTCCGGCAAGCGTTCACCGACGCGGTTTGTGTATCAGTATCCGCTTTATGCCTCTGGTTATCAGCGTGACGCGCTCGTGACTGAGTTCTTGAATGATCTGCGTATGAGGTGTCCAGCCCTCATTATCGACACATCGGCAACCAATCCGATCATTCCGCCGCTGAGCGCGCGTTTGCGTGAAACGTGGGTACCTGCCCCCGGATACGAACTGCTCCCCAGCATGAATGCGGTTTTTGAACATATCGATGATCACTACGTGGATGCCGGAATGGTCGGCGATTGGGGCTGGCGAGCTTATGAACGCCAGAATCGTGAGTGCATGGGCACAGCCACCTCGCAGTCAGTGCCGCGTGATTGAACGGTTCTAATGTCACTAAAGGCAAACCAAAGGCTTTCGCGCAAGCGGGTTGAACACTACTCCTTGCGTTGCACGCGATTGTAAAGCTCGTGCGTCGCGTCCGCCATGCGGTCAGCACTGAAATACGTTTCCAGCCGATCCTGTCCGAGCAGCCCCATGTGGCGGGCGAGCGGCTGGTCGGTCAAGAGCTGCCGGATGGCGTCGGCGATCGCAGCCGGATCGCGCGGCGGGACGAGCAGTCCTGTCGTGCCGTCGACGACGATTTCGGGAATGGCGCTGACGGCGCTTGCGATGATCGGCGTGCACTGCGCCATCGCTTCGAGCAAGACCAAGCCGAAGCCTTCCCACAGGCTCGGCGCGAGCAGCAGGTCAATCCCCGCCATGATCGCCGCCGTGTTGTCGCGCCAGCCGAGGAAGTGGACGCGGCTGGCGATGCCAAGCGCCTTCGCTTCGGCTTCAAGGGTCGAACGCAAGCCGCCTTCCCCGGCGATGATCAGGTGCGCGTCGGGGAACTCCGGCGCGACGCGGGCGAATCCGCGCAGCCCGTAGACGATCCCTTTCTGCGTGATCAGGCGGCAGACGATGCCAATCACCGGCGCGTCGGGCGGCAGGTTCAATGACCGGCGCAGATCGGCGCGCGCATGCCGGTGATCGAGCGCCTGAATCGGAATGTCCAAGCCGTAATGGATAGTATGGACTTTGCCGCGCGGCGCGCCTTCGACCTCGACGCAGAAGCGGGCGATCGCGTCGGAGATGGCGATTCCGGCGTCGACAAGCCGCCACGTGACGCCGTTCATCAGGCGGAAGGGCAGCAGGCGGCGGAATTGATCGTCGTTGTGGCGGCTCATGACGACGCGCTTAACGCCCGCCAGCCGCGCCGCCGGCACGCCGTACAGATCGGCGTGGACGAGATGCGTGTGAACGATGTCGGGCTTGAAGGCGCGCAGGACGCGGCGCAGCCGACCGATCAAGCCGGGCTCGACGTGCCGGCGGATGATCACGCGTTCGACCGGGACGCCGCGCGCGTCCAGTTCGGCGA
>JAEVZT010000295.1 GCA_023392115.1 Chloroflexota bacterium | reverse complement strand
GTCGCCGTCTGATTGATCGCCTCGATGTTCGGCAGCAGCAAGCCGCCGGTCGCCGTCGGCTCAAGCGCGACTTCTTCCGTGCCGGGCAGCGTCGCCGTGACGATCGCGTTCGGCGGGGTCGGCGTGACCGTTCCGCCGCCGAGCAGCGCCGTCGGCAGCGGCGTACCGAGGAACAGCGCCGTCAAATCGGGCGACGCCGTCAGCGTCGGGATCGGCGTCGGCGTCTCCTGAATGCGGATCAGCGGCGCGGACACCCAGCCTTCCAGCTCGCCGTTGTCAGTTTCGACGCGCACATTGAGCCACGTGCCATCGTTATTGGTGCCGAGCACCTCGACGCGCGTGCCGGGGCGCAGGGCGATGATCGCCGGAAATTCGACGCCGGGACCTTCGCGGACGTTGATACTGTTGACCGACGCGACGCTGCCCATGATCGGCGGCGTGGGCGACGGCGTGGGCGTGTCGGACGGTGTCGGCGGGATTTCGGTCGGCGAGGACGTGAAGGTCGCCGTCGGCATCGGCGTCCGGCTCGGGATCGGTGTGGCGGTGAAGCGCGGCGTCAGGCTGACGATCGGCGCGAGCGTCGCCGTCGGCGGCACTTCTTGCGCGCCGCCGCCCAATCCTGTACACGCTGTCAGGGCAAGAAATGTTATGAGGATAAGCGTAAAGAGCCGTCTGTATTCCATAGAATCATCACAGGCAACCATTCGACAAACTGAATCGTCAGCATAGCAATAAACGGCGCTTCGCGCAAAATACGCCACACGGTACGAACTACCCAGTGACGCCGGCGCGGTTTACATCAGCGAGCGCGGAACACCTTCCACGCCCGAGAGCCCTGCAAACGTCCGGTTACAGCAAAAAAGCCCGTTTGCAGGGCTTTTTGGTTGCTTGTGCTGCCGGCGGCTCAACTAATCGACAGCCCTATGTGCCGGCGAATGTCCGCAGAAGCGCGGTCACTTCGTCGACAATATTGTCGAACAACGTCTGCATCAGCCCGTCGTCGATCTGGTACTCGCCGCCAAAGCTGCCTTCTCCAGCGATGTCGCGCAGCGAGTCACCGCTCTTGAGCAATTCAAGGTTGATCGGCGCTTTCCCGCCTTCAGGCACAGCGCCAACGCGCGTGAAGGCGTAGTTCTCCGCCCAATTCGCGTGGTCGATCTTCAAGCCGTGTTCCGTCTCGAAGGATCGCGCCGCCGGTGCGAGCCACCAGTCATACCAGTAGAGGCGCACCAGCCCTTCCATTTGCAGGTCGTCCAGCGCCTGCGGCAGTTTGTTGCCGCTGTGCCCGTTAACGACGAAGAAGCGGAAGAAGCCCTGATGCATCAGGTTTTCGACGATCTCGATCAGCACCATGTCGAAAGCGGCGGCGCTCAGACTGATCGTGCCCGGGAACTCGACAAATTCCTTACTAATGCCGAACGGCAGCGGCGGCGCGACGATCACCCCTTCGCGCTCACCTGCCTTTTCTGCAATGCGTTCTGCGATCATGCTATCGGTCAGCAGGCTGAGATAACCATGTTGTTCCACTGCCCCTGTGACAAGGATGATCCGGTTGTCGTTCTGAAGGTATCGTTCGACATCCATCCATGTTAAGTTTTGCAGGCGCATTGCATCTCCCGGGTCTTCATTCTGTCTAAATGGAGTATACGCGCGGTACACCGGAGTGAAGAAAAGGTTTTGCTCAAGGACGTAAATTTCAAGAGTTTACAGTTCACAGTAAGATCCTCTTTGCTTTTTCTGTAGACTGTAAACTGTTACCTATCAACTTCTTTAATCCCCCTCGCCAGCAGATCGGCGATGTGGACGACGCGCTTGCCGCTGGCGTGCCGGCTCAAGCCGCCGTTCATCTGCGTCAGACAGCTCGCGTCGCCGGTGACGATCACGTCGGCGTCGGCTGCCTCGATGTTCTTCAGCTTGTCGTTGAGCATCGCTCCGCTGATCTCCGGCAGCTTGACGGCAAACAGCCCGCCGAAGCCGCAGCACTGATCCGCGCCCGGCAGGTCGTTGACAGTCACGCCGTCGATGTTCGCCGCCAGTGTTTGCGCCTGCTCGCTCAGGTTCAGCATCCGGTAGCCGTGACAGGCGTGGTGAAAGGCGATTTTCGTCGGCGGCAGCTTCGCCCCCAGATCGGTGACACCCAACCCGTCGACAAGATACTCGGTCAGTTCCCACGTAATGCTCGCCGCCCACGTCGCACGGTCATACCACTCGCGGTCGCCCTTGAACATTTCCGGGTAATAGTGGCGCACCATCGACGCGCAGCTCCCCGACGGGCAGACGATCACCTCGGCGTCGGCGAACGCCGTCAGGAACTGTTTCGCCACGCCGCGCGCGTCGTTCTGGAAACCGGCATTGTAGGCGGGCTGACCGCAGCACGTCTGGTTTATGGGAAAGCGCAGCTCAACGCCGAGGTGTTCGAGGATTTCGACGACGGAGACCCCTGTCTCCGGATAGATCATATCGACGATACAGGTGACGAACAGTGAAACCGGCTTGTACATCGGAGAGGGGCGCAGATCATCAGCCATTTGCGGTTATACCTCAATTGGAGTCAGGCTTTCGTGCGATTATAGCGTGTCATTTGCCTGCCGCATTGGACGCATTATTGGATTGATTGATGAATGGCGCGTGTCTGACTAATATTGCAGCAGATAGGAGGGCAGTCCCTATGACCGAGACGATCACCATCCGTCGAGAAACGCTCGACGACGTACCGATTATTGTCAAGCAGCGCCGCGCCATGTTCGAAGCGATGGGCATCACCGACGCGGAACGGCTCGATCGTCAGAGTCATGCATTCGAGCCGTGGCTACGGCAGACGATGGAAGATGAACGCTATATCGGCTGGTTCGCCGTGGTGCAGGACGCGTCCGGTGATGAACGCTGCATCGCCGGTGCGGGATTGTGGCTCTACGACTGGCTTCCGGGACCGTTCGATACGCGCGGCTTGCGCGCTTACATCCTCAACGTCTACACCGAGCCGGAATTTCGTCGGCGCGGCATCGCACGGCGGCTGGTGAGTCAGGCGATAGACTATGCCCGCGAGATGGGACTGGTGTTTGTTTCGCTGCATGCCAGCGACGAAGGTCGCCCGATCTATCAGACGCTCGGCTTCGAAGCAACAAAAGAAATGCGCCTGACCCTCGACCAGCAGTCTTAAGCGGTCACGCGCACCGGCTCGCGCTCCTCGAGGGTCATGTGCATGCCACCGCGCGGGCGCAGGGTGATCAGCGGCTCGGGCTGGATTACCTGCCCCGGCGTCATGCGCAGGCGGTAGCGCTGCGCGATCGTCGCCAGCATCAGCCGCGCTTCCATCATGGCGAAGCTGTTGCCGATGCAGACGCGTGGACCGCCGCCGAAGGGAATATAGGTGTGCCGCTGGATGTCCTTCTCATTTTCCTCGCTGAACCGCTCGGGGATGAAGCGTTCCGGGTCGCGCCACCAGCGCGGGTCGCGGTGGACGAAGTAGCTGAAAGCGGTGATCTCCGTCCCCCTCGGCACGAAATGACCGGCGAGCGTCACGTCGGCGATCGCCTGCCGCCCGAAGGTATACGCGGGGGGGTAGAGGCGCATCGACTCCTTGACCACCATTTCGGTGTACGGCAGCCGCGCCAGATCGTCGAGCGTGGGCGGATCGCCGCGGAGGACGGTGTCAAGCTCGTGATGCAGTTTCGCCTCGGCGTCGGGGTTCTGCGCTAACAGCATCCACGTCCAGTTGAGCGCGTTCGCCGTCGTCTCGTGTCCGGCGAGAAACAGCGTCATCGCCTCGTCGCGCACCTGCGCGTCGGTCATCACGCCGCCCTCGTCGTCCTGCGCCAGCAGCAGCATCGACATCAGATCGCCTTGATCCTCACTCGTCCGGCGTCGTTCGGCGATGATGCCGTAGATGATCGCGTCGAGGGTGCGCACCGCCCGCTTGATACGGATGCGCCCCGGCGTCGGCATCCACGGCGGCAGCAGTTCGAGCGCCGTGCCGATCTGCTGGAGCGCCGTCATCGCCGCGCCGACTCGATCGGCGGTGGACTGCACTTCGGCGTTGAAGAGCGTCTTGGCGACGATCTGGAGCGTCGAACGCATCATCTCCTGATCGACGTCGATTTCGCGTCGACCGCGCCAGCTGTCCAGCATCTTCAGCGTGATATCAACCATCGTGTCGGCGTAAGCGTTGATCCGCCGCACGTGCAGGGCGGGAGCGACCAGCCGGCGCTGGCGTTTCCAGAATTCGCCGTCGCTGACGAGCAAGCCGTTGCCCAAAAACCGCGCCAACCCCTTCTGCGGATGTTTGTAACTCTCGTTCTTGTGGAAGTGATCGGCGTGAGTCACCAGCATCTCGTGGATGAACTGCGGGTTCGCCGTCACGTAGTGGGCGAAGTTGTCACCACGAATGCCGATTACGTCGCCGTACCGGGCGATTAGTCGCTCGAAGTGACCGAGCATGTCATTTTGAAGCGCCCGCGCAAGCCGGATTTGATCGACAAGCGTCTTGACCATCGGCGGACCGGGCGGAAGCTGACTCATGGTGCTGCCCTCGTTGCTGACTGTTCCATTTACGTTTACAATGCCCGCTCAATCATAGCAGGCAGCGCAACTCGTTCAGATGAATCCGCGTATAGAAAAACTGGGTGGTCTCGCGTAAGGGTTCGGCTGAAAGCAGCGTCTATATGATACATAAATGTTCGAAATTCCCCCTCGATTCCTTGACGAAAACGAACGTGTGTTCTAAAATAGTCGGTATGAGAAGACCCCCTAAAATTGGGTGTCTAACGGGATATTTACGCTAATTTCCACCCCTTCCGATGTAAAATCGGCTAGTTTCAGCATACAGGACATCAATGGCAGTTCAGGCAAAACCGTACCGCGCTTCGCGGACAACAAAACGGGAATCGACAAAAGGATCGAAACGGAGCAAGGTGGAAGCGCGTATCGAAAATGAGCGCCAACCGTGGCATCGTTTCCTCGCCGGTTGGGTGATGATCGCCATCATCCTTGCAATTGTGCTGCCGAACGTCCTGTCGACGACATTCGGCGTTGCCGGGCGAGCCTTGAACACGATGCCGGTGACAACCGGGGTGAATAGCGCTTACGTTCCGTCCGTATCGACGGGACTCGCGCCGGTATTCACCAAAGAAGTCGATTACTGGAGCGAAGATATTGTGCGCTGGGCGGCGCAGTTCAACCTTGACCCGAACCTGCTGGCGACCGTCATGCAGATCGAATCGTGCGGCTTAGCCGACGTCAGCAGCCACGCGGGCGCGCAAGGCTTGTTTCAGGTCATGCCGTTCCACTTCTCTGCCGGGGAAAACATGATTGACCCGGACACGAACGCGCGGCGCGGCGCGGACTTCCTCAACCAGTGTCTCGGCTGGGCAAACGGCGACTCCGGCTTGGCGATGGCGTGCTACAACGGCGGACCTTCGGTCGTCAACCGCTCGTTCTCGTCGTGGGCGTCGGAGACTCAGCGTTACTATAACTGGGGCACGGCGATCTATGCCGACGCGCAGCAGGGCAGACAGGTCAGCGACACGATCGAGACGTGGCTTCGCGCCGGCGGCACGAATCTGTGCAATCGGGCGTCCGCCTCGCTCGGCTTGGATTAACACACTCACATAACACCGCAGCAGCCCCTCAGCCTGAATAGGTCGAGGGGCTGTTTTTTTTCCATAACCTCACCCCGTTTCGCTCCGCTCAACCGCCCCTCTCCGTCGGGAGAGGGAGCAAAGACCAAAGAGCATAAGTCCCTCTCTCATGGAGAGGGACAGCTTGCGAAGCAAGCAGGGTGAGGTTTACTTACTAGCTTCGTCTCGACTCCGATTTAAGCAGCCGCTCGAGGATCACGACGTCCCGCCACACGCCGTCAAGCTGCCCGTGCTTCTCGTAGATGCCGACCTCGCGGAAGCCGAGCGCCACCAGCAGCGCCCGGCTTGCATGGTTCTCGGTAAACACGCGCGACACCAGTTTCCAGAAGCCCGCCGCTTCGGCTGCTTCGATTAACCCCTGCATGGCGCAGCGACCCGCCCCCCTGCCACGCTGCGCACGGTCGACGTAGACCGAAAACTCGGCGATCCCGGCGTAGCACTCGCGCGGGCGGTAGGTCGACGTCGCGGCGAAGGCGATCACCTGCCCCGCGTCCTCGACGACGACGATCGGGTGAACGCCGTCAAACCACGCGCGGATGTCGTCGGCAGAGCGTGGGCGCGTCTCGAAGGTAGCGACGCGGTCTTCAATCCCCTGATTGTAAATCGCGGCAATCGCTTCCGCGTCTGCCAGTTTGGCGGATCGTACCTGCATAGGTGCTCTTATCCGTGCGGCGCGGTCAGTTCGAGCTGAATGTTGTCGGGATCGCGGAACGCCAGCACGTAGATCGGCAGACCGGCGTGCCCAAGGTCGTTGATCGTCCCGTGCGGGACGCCCTGCGCGTCGAAATCGCGGGCAGCTTGTTCAAGTTCGGCGAGGCTGCCGACGCCAAAGCTGACGTGATCGAGCCCGACGCGGTTCTCGCTGAAGCGGTCATTGGGCAGGGCTTGCAGCGGGTCAGGCGCTTCGTTCAGCGCGAGGATTGTCTGCCCGTTGCCCAATATCGTCTTGGGTCCGAGCACCATAATCACCTGAAAGCCGAGGACACCGGTATAGAAATCGCGCGCGCGGTTGGCGTCGCTGACGGTGAGCGCGATGTGGTGCAGACCCTGTAACTGAACAGCCATCGTCAAAACATCCTTTTCTAAGACGCTTCTTTGGTGCTGTCGAAAGCCTGTCAACTGCTCGAAACGTGCTCAAAGATGATTATATGATGAATAATTCGCGCCGCGCGCACTGCCGGCGCTTTTCGCGGGGCTGTCCGTTGGATTTCACCAATGATTGCGGTACACTTGGACGCAATTTCAAGCAAGTTAATTGAACAAAAGCGGTTGCCCCGTTGTCGATCGTGTAACGCAGTGATGGAAGGAGCGCGCGTTGGCAACTCAGACATTGGCAGTGGACAGGGAAAGACTGCTCGACTGGTACTATCAGATCGTCTTGATCCGCCAGTTCGAGAATAAGTGCGATGAGCTGTACCACCAGAAGCGGATCACCGGCGTCTATCTGCACCTCTACAG
>JAEVZT010000270.1 GCA_023392115.1 Chloroflexota bacterium | reverse complement strand
ACAACATCCCGAACCCGGTGCTAGCGGCGAACTTCGGCACGCTCGACCCGCTCCAGCGCGATTTCAACAACGCGATGGCGAACCTGCGCAGCGCGATCGACCTGTTCATCGACGTGTGCAGCAGCCCTCAGCCCGCCGAAGGCTTCGTCGGTCAGCCGGTCGTGCAGCAGGCGCTTGATCTCGTCAATCTGGCGGACTCGCTGTTCTCGGACTTGCGCCGCCGTCTGGGCGACCTCGTGCCCGCCGATCACATTCCGACCGAGGACGAGTGCGTTTTCAGCTTCAACAACCAGACCGAGATCGTGCCGCGCCTACGCGTGGGACAGGTCAACTACGGACGCTTGACGGCGCGCCGGTACGTCACCGGCTTCTGCTTCGACGCGAGCGTTGGACAATCGCTGCGGCTTGAAATCCTGCGCACGAGCGGCGATATCGTCCCGCGCGTGTCGGTCAGCCTGTTCACCAACCCGACGAACTTTGTCGGCACGGCGCAGACGACCGGCGAGAACGGCAGCGCCACGATTGCGCCGATCATGATCGCCGAAACGGGACAGTACATCGTGATCGTCAGCGACCTTGACGCGCCGGGTCGGTCGGCGCGGGTGGAAGGCGAGTTCGCCATCCTGCTGTCCGACGTGACCGGCGGCAGCACGACGCTGGCGCAGCACCTCGGCATTGATCCGGCGACCGGCAACGTGATCCTGACGACGGCGACAGCAGCGCCGGTCACGCTCATGCCCGGCGGGATGCCGGGGATCGTGACGACGCCGGGGATCATGCCGGGCGTGACGCCGGGAATCCCAACGGTCGCCTGTCCCGGCTTCCAGTTCACGTGCCAGCAGCTCACCGTCGAGCAGGCGTATGCCTGTCTGTACGCGGGCAATCGCAATCTGGACATGGATGGGGACGGCATCCCGTGCGAGTAGGGGGCTAAGTAAGCTAATCGAACCTCACCCCGTTTCGCTTCGCCCAACTGCCCCTCTCCATAGGCGAGGGGCAAGAACCAACGCATAATGTCCCTCTCCTGATGGAGAGGGACGGCTTGCGAAGCAAGCAGGGTGAGGTTGCAGCAGTTGAGAACGGAGCGAATATCTATACCGGACAAGCCGTTTGAGCCTCCGGCAATTGTTCGCTCACCCCCCGCGCAGGCTGTCGAGGAGCGGCGTGGCAGCTTGGAAGGCGTCCGCCGCCGTCCGCGCGATCGTTATCCCCTGTTCAAACGAGCTGCCCATGTCGCGGCTGTTGCAGGCGAAGCGGAAGGTCGTCCAACCGTTGCGCAGGGCTTCCAAGCCGCTGTTAATCAGGTCAGCCGCCATCGCCAGTTCAGCCGACGCGACGCGATCCGCTTCATCAAGAAGGTAGTTCGCCGGGATGTCGGGCGGCGTGGTGATGCTGCACCCTTCCGTCCTGCCGCTGACCTCAACATCTTCCCAGTAGCGCGTCAGCAGCGAGCTTGCCCCGCGCGCGCCCGTCACCGTATCGACAATGCTATAGAGCGCGGGAAGGTGACGCATCACGTTGACCGGGCTTTCGGTTGGCGTCGCGGGCGGCTCGTCGGGCGATGTGCTTTCCGGTTCGCTCGTCGCGGCGACTGCCGGGACGGTCGCCGTCGGCGGTGCTGCCGTCAGCTCGGCGGTTGCCGTTGGCGGGATGGCTTCCGGGACGGTCACCGTCGGCGGTGCTGTCACGCCGGTAATTTCGGCATCGAGCGCGTCGAGCGCCGTGATCGACGGCACGAACGCGGCGTAAGCTTCACCTGCCCCCTCGCGCGTCAGCGGGCTTCCGCCGTAGCAGGCATCGTTGTAACGGGCTTTCGCCGTCATTAGCCCGGCGCGTACCGCCTCGGCTTCGCCGACGAATCTGGCGAGGTCGGGGTAGGCGCGGGCATCATCTTTCGGCAGGGCGTACCCTTCCGGTTCGTTGAAGAAGGCTGTGCAGTCGAACTCACCGCCGTTGACGACGACGCGCACGAACTCGGCTTGCAGCGCGCGCACGTCATTTTTGACCAGCGCGTACCATGTTTCAAACTCGCGCGCGACTTCGGCGCGCGGGCGCGGATCGGGCGGGATGAGGCGGTCGCGCAGCACATCCTGAAACTGAAAGAGCGCGACAACTGCCGCCAGCGCGATCAGCAGCCCGAGGTTGATCCGAATCCACCTGCCGATCGGCGCGCGCCCGCCGAGCTTGCCTTCTTCCTCGACCCGGTTGAGCAGGGCGACGACCTGCTTTTCCCTGCCGTCTTTCAAGCCTCGTTCGACGGCGCGGAACATGCCGAGCGCATATGCCGCCGCTTTGCGAACCCGCTTGTCGTCGTCTTCATGGTAAGCCCGCACCAACGCGTCAACCGCTTCGCCAGCCGCCGCTTCGCCCAGATAGAGCGCGGCATCCCGTCGCTCACCCGCTTTGCCATGCTCCAACTTGTCGAGCATTTCATCAATCAACAACTGGCGCTCGTCGACCAGATCATCCGCCATGCGATAACTCCAACATTACAAAAAACTCTCTCCATAATAAGGCAAGAGTGAGCGCGATGGAAATAAGATTTGTGCCTCATTCGCGCGTGTTCCAAATTGGACTTAGTTGGTCTAGATGGTGTATACTGAAGACCTAGATAGTGAACAGTCGATAGTCAATGAATGATGGTATTTGCTGTGACCTGTAGACTATTACTGTAAACTTCGAGCTAATTTTTGCGCCCGTATCCCACAAGCGAATGTCCCGGAGTTGAGCGAGATGCTATCGCCCAATCTAGCTGTCCCTTTGGATCGCGACAGTGAAGAACCAATTTACCGCCAGTTGATCCGCCATATTCGCGCTCAGATCGAGAGCGGGACACTGCCGGCGGGGGCGCGCCTTCCCGCCAGCCGCGATCTCGCGCGCCAGCTCAATATCAGCCGGATCAGCGTCGTCAACGCCTACGCCGAACTTCGCGCCGAGGGCTATCTGAGCGCGCACGCCGGACGAGGGACGTTCGTCAGCGGCGATCGCAGCCAGACGACAGCGCCGCAGCCGAGCAGCAACGGGCATTCGAGCGTGTCGTTGGAGCAGAACACGCACCCGGATCGTTCCCTGCGCGAACTGATGCGGATGGCGCGCAAGCCGGGCGTCATCAACTTCGGTCATGGGTCGCCGCCAAACGAGTTCTTCCCGGTGCAGCACCTGCGCGAAGCGATCAACTCGGTCATCGACCGCGACGGATCGAAGGCACTGACCTACGAAGTCACCGAGGGCTACCCGCCGCTGCGCGCGAGCGTCCGCGATTACGTCAGCGCGCTCGGCATTCGCTGCAGCGTCGATCATGTGTTGATCACCGGCGGGACGCAGCAGGCGATCGATCTCGTCGTTCAGGCGGTGCTGTCCGAAGGCGATCTACTGATCACCGAACTGCCGACGTATCTAGGCATTATCGACATCGCGCGCACGCGGCGCGTCCGGGTCTACGGTGTGCCGATGGACGAGGATGGCATTCGCCTCGACATGCTTGAGAATATGATCCTCGACAATCGCCCGCGCCTGATCTACGTCATGCCGACGTTCCAGAACCCGACCGGGCGCGTCATGCCGCTGCACCGGCGGCGGCAGCTTCTCAACCTCGCCAATGAATACAATATACCAATCCTTGAGGACGGCGTTTACCACGAGTTCCGCTT
>JAEVZT010000240.1 GCA_023392115.1 Chloroflexota bacterium | reverse complement strand
GCGGTGATCTCCGGGCGCGCCGCCGACGACGTGCGCGAGCGCGTCGGCTTGCCCGAACTGACGTACGTCGGCAATCACGGCTTGGAACGCTGGCACGCCGGAACTATCGAGGTGCTGCCCGAAGCGGCTGCCTACCGCCCGGCGCTGGAACGGGTGATTGCCGCCGTTCAGCCGCTGCTGCGTCCGGGGATGCTGCTCGAAGACAAGCGCGTCACGCTGTCGATCCACTACCGTTTGGCGGACGATCCCGACACGACCGCCGCCGAACTCGCGCCCGCTGTTGAACGCATCACGCGCGAGAACGGCTTGGCGTTCTTTCCCGGTCGGATGATCTTTGAGGTGCGCCCGCCGCTAGAGGTTGACAAAGGGAGCGCCTTCGAGCGCCTGATCCGCGATCACACGCTCGACGCGGCGCTGTACATCGGCGACGACACGACTGACGCCGACGCGCTCAAAATGGCGCGCTCGCTGCGGGCGTCGGGAACGGTCTACTCTCTCGGTGTCGGCGTTGAATCCGACGAAACACCGTTGGAAGTTGTCGACAATGCCGACTGGCTCGTCTCCGGCGTTTCGGGCGTCGAGGCATTTCTGGAAACGCTCTTGAATGCCGCCAGCGCGTCGTCCACCTGATCGCGGAACCACTGGCGCACGTCGTTCTTCCTGACCTGTTTTTGTAGGTTCCCCGCGCGCTTGAACCGTTCTTCGGGTGGCATCGTCAGCGCCTGATACAGCGCTTCTGCCGTGCCGTAAACGTCGAACGGCGAGATCGTCAGCGCGTCGTCGCCTAATTCGTAGAACGCGCCCGCGTGTTCGGACAGGACGAGCACGCCGCCGCGATCGTTGACAAGCGATCCCTCTTTGGCGACAAGATTCATGCCATCAGTGATCGGGTTGACGAGCAGCACGTCGTACAGCTGGAGCGCCGCGATCGCGCGGTGATAGTTGCTGCCGATGATGATCCGCGTCGGCTCCCAGAATTCGTCGCTGAACTCGGCGTTGATCAACCCGGCGATGGCGGTGATCTCCTGCAAATAGGTCTGGTATTCGGCGACTTCCATCCGCGACGGCACGAGCAGCGCCAGCATCTGCACCTTGCCGCGATATTCGGGATGCAGTTCGAGCAGCGAGCGGAAGGCGAGGAAGCCGCGCAGGATGTTCTTGCTCGGCTCAATCCTGTCGATGCGCAGAATGAGCCGGTTGTCGCCTATCGTGTTGAGGAGCTGGCGTTTGAGCAGGCGCGTTTCCGGCTCCTGCATCAGGCTCTGCACCTTCTCCACGTCAATCGAGATCGGGTAAGCGCGCGCCTGCACGGTGCGCCCGTTGTAGGTGATAGAATCGCGGCTGCCGTGCGAGTGCGCGTCTGTGAGATACAGGCGGCAGGTCTGGACGAAGTTGAAGGCGTCTGTGCGCGTCTGGAAGCCGACGCGATCCGACTGGAGCAGGCTGCGCAAAAGCGTCGAGCGCATTTCATCCGGCAGGACGCGCCACGCGTCGGGTCCGGGCCACGGGATATGGACGAAGGGCTGAATCTGCACCCTGTCGCCGAGGCGCATGCGCAGGAAGTGCGGCACGAGGTAAAGCTGGTAATCCTGCGGGAAGACGATCACCGGGCGATCGCTCGCCTCCTCTTTGATGCTCTCGGCGATCACGTCGGCAAACTGGCGGTTGATCGCCACGTAGCCATAGCGCCATGCTTCCCACGTATGGCGCGTAATCTGCGGGTTACGCGGCGAGTCCCATAACTGGTGCTGAATGAACCACAGCAGCGGGTTGGCGATCACGTTGTAGTACATCTTGTAGTGCTGGCGGTTCGGGATCAGCAGGCGCAGGCGCATATTGTCGATCATGACGGGCTTGTCGCCCTGTTCGTTCGCCCACTCCTGATCATCTTTGCCGAGCGCCGCCGCGATCCACAGCACTTCATGGGTTTCCGCCAGCGCGGCGAGCGCGGTCACCAATCCCCCTTCGCCGCGCCGCGTTGCGAAGGTGCCGTCCTTTTTTCGCCGAAAAGAGAAGGGTCCCCGGTTAGACGCGATGACGATCAGGGGTTCTTGATGGGTAGTCACAGTCATTTTCCCTAAGCTTTCTTCGCGGTCTGCCGATAATACCACATCTCGACATGCCGAACTTTATAAACAGTCGGAGTCTTTTCGATTATTTGTTCGTTTCTCAGCCGAAATTAAGCGTTTGCGGGTAAACTTGTGATTGAGTACACAAAAGGGTCAACTACATGTGGCGATGGTTCTTGCTCGGCGCGATCGCGCTGGGCGTGGTGGTCTTCGGCTTCAGCCTGATCAGTGTCGATCAAACGGGGGATGTCAGCGCGAGCGCCGTGATCATCGATACGGGCGGCGACATCAGCGGCTACGCGCGCGCCGTCGAGCCACGCGACTGGCAGTTCCCCCGCGACTTCGGCGCGCACCCCGAGTTTCAAACCGAGTGGTGGTATTACACCGGCAATCTGAGCGACGAAGCCGGACGGCGCTTCGGCTTCCAATTCACGATTTTCCGGCGCGCCATTTCGTCGGAAGGGGCATCAAGCGACTCGGAATGGCGCTCGAATCAGCTCTACATGGCGCACTTCACGATCACCGACGTGGCGGGCGAGCAGTTCTATCATCAGGAACGCTTCAGCCGCGGCGGCGCGGGTCTGGCGGGGGCAGAGGTCGATCCGGTGTACCGCGTCTGGCTTGAGGACTGGCAGGCTGTCGCGCAGAACGACGACGCGACGCTGACGCGCATCACGGCGGCGACCGATCAGGTGGCACTCGACCTATCGCTCGAGCAGAGCAAGCCGCCCGCGCTTCAGGGCGAGAACGGCTTGAGCGCCAAGAGCGAAGACATCGGCAACGCCAGCTACTATTACTCGCTGTCGCGCCTGCTTGCCGAAGGGACGATCACGATTGGCGGGCAGCCCTTCAACGTCAGCGGCACGGCGTGGAAAGATCACGAATTCAGCACCAGCGCGCTCGGCGGCAGCGCGCTAGGCTGGGACTGGTTCGGTTTGCAGTTGGACGATGGACGCGAGATGATGGTCGGGCAGATTCGCCTGAGCGACGGCGGGCGCGACCCGTATTTCGGCGGGCTGCTCATCCTCCCCGACGGCAGCACGCGCTATCTACCCGCCGACTCGTTCACGCTCGACTCGACGGCGACGTGGGACAGCCCGCACACCGGCGCGACCTATCCGGCGGGCTGGCGGCTGTCGGTCGATACCGGTGGTGACAACCCGCTCGACCTGACGATCACGCCGCTGCTCGCCGATCAGGAACTGCACGGCGGCGGCATTGCCTACTGGGAAGGGGCGGTACGCATCGACGGCGACGTGACGGGCTATGGCTACGCCGAACTCACCGGCTATGTCGACGCGATGACGGGGCGGTTTTGAGTGATGAGTGATGAGTAATGAGTGATGAGTAGAAGCGTTCTGCGTTCTGACTCATTACTCATTACTTTCAACTCATCACTGCTGCTCAGCTCGCAGAGCTGAGCAGCAGAATCGCGTGCAGCAGGACGTTCGCGCCGTTGACGACGTCGTCCCACTCGGTGTACTCATTGGGATGGTGGCTGATGCCGCCTACCGACGGGATGAAGATCATGCCGCTCGGCGTGAAATGCGCGAGGACTTGCGCCGCGTGACCGGCATAGCTGACCAGCCGCGTGTGTGTCAAACCGATGTGATCGCAGACCGCTTCAAAGGCTTCTACGAAACCAGCCGCTAAGGTAGCGGCTGGCATGTTGGTAAGTCTCTTGGTTTCGACGGTCAGACCGTAGGAAGCTGCACATTCGCGGGCGGTGCTGAGAATGGCGGTTTCCATGTCGAGCATCAGCTTTTCGCTGACATGGCGTACCTCGATGGTGAGACACGCCTTGCTCGGGATGATGTTGAACATGCCCGGCTCGACGTTGACGTCGCCGCAGTTGAAAATGCCGTCGCCGTAGCGCTCGCGCACGAGGTCGTGCGCGCGAACGATGAACAGCGACGCGCCGCGAAGCGCATCACGGCGCTTGTACATATCGGTCGTGCCGGAGTGCCCCGGCTGACCGAAGAATGTGATCTGGAGGGTGCTGCGCCCGACAACGCCGGTGACGATGCCGATGTCGATGCTCGATTGGTCGAGCCGCGACCCCTGTTCGATGTGGACTTCGAGGTAGCCGGCGATCGACTGCGGCGCGCGCGAGGCGCGGTAGATGGCGCGTGGATCGATTCCCGCCTGCATCAGCGCGGCGCGGAAGGGTCCATCGCCAAAGTTGATCGAGGTCAGGTCTTCCTGTGTCAGCGCCCCGGCAAGCGCGCGGCAGCCGAACATCGACTTCCAGCAGCCCTCGTCGTCGGTGAAATCGATCGCTTCCACATGCAGCGGCAGCTTGATGCCGTTTTCCTTGAGTGTCCGCAGACATTCCAGCGCTGACAGCACGCCAACCGCGCCGTCGTAGCGCCCGCCGTTCGGTACGCTGTCAAGGTGTGAGCCGATGAGCAGCGTTTTCGCGCCCGGTTCGTCGCTGTAGAGCACCGCGCTCAGGTTGCCGGCGTCGTCGTCGCGCAGCGCCAAGCCCGCCGACTCAATCCGATCGGCAAACCATGCCCGCGCTTTCAGGTCGTTTGGCGACAGCGCAAGCCGGTTCACTCCCCCGTCGGGCGTCGCCCCGATTGCGGCGAGTTCGAGAAAATCGTTATACAGCCGGTCTTGATTGACCTTGATGTCGGGGATCACTCTATCAGAGGGACGCAAATCCCACCTTCCCAACAGCTTACGCTAAACCTTGCGATATTCCAGAGGGATTACCGGATGGCAGCAATTATGCCGTCATGATCGCCAACTTGGCAAGTACTCCCCCCAAAGACGCGGGGAGCATGAGGGGATTGCGTAGGGTATAATTGACAAAAGGGGAGAAAATAGGTGCAACTATGCCAATAACCCTCGATCCAAACCTCGTTTATCTCATCCTGATTGCAGGACTATGGTTGAGCGTCACCGCCGCTTACTTGCCGGGCACGGGCATTGTCGAAGTGCTGGCGGTCGGTGGCGTGATTGTCGCTCTATTCGTGCTGGCGAACATGCCGACAAACTGGCTCGCAGTGCTGCTGCTGGTGGTCGGCGTGCTCGGCTTCCTGATCATGCCGTTCATCGATCAACGTTTCGCGCTGCTGGCTGCCGGCGGGCTGATCCTGCAAGCGTTGGGCAGCCTGTTCCTGTTTAACGGCATATCGGTATCGCTGCCGCTGATCGCCGTCACGATCGGCGCGGCGCTGTTGTATCACCGGTTCGCGCTGCTGCGGGTGCTGGAAACCCACCGCGCCCAGCCTGCCATGCTTGAAGACGAGCCGATCGTCGGGGCGACGGGCTACGTGCAGAGGGCGCTTGACCCGGTCGGCACAGTCTACGTGCGCGGCGAGTCGTGGACAGCACGCGCCGCCGATGACCTTCCGACGGGAACGCCGGTCACGGTGATCGAGCGCGAAGGACTCACCCTGTACGTCGAAGCGATCAAGAACAAACGCGAATCACGCGAGACGCTAGAGGAGGCGTAAAATCCAATGGGCTTTGATGCCATTCTGCTTATTCTGCTCATCCTGTTCGTCTTTTACCTGCTGTTCAGCGTCGTCCGCATCGTTCCTGAATACGAGCGGTTGGTTGTGCTGGCGCTCGGTAAGTACGCCGGCACGCGCGGTCCGGGTCTGACGATCATCATTCCGCTGCTGGAGACTGCCAAGCGGGTCGACCTGCGCGAGCGCTTCCTCGAAATCCCGCGTCAGACGGCGATTTCGAAGGATAACACGGCGATCGACATTGACTTTCTCGTTTACTACCGCGTCGTCAATCCCAAGCTGTCGGTGCTGGAAGTTGAAGACGCCGTGCAAGCATCGCTAAACATCTCGGCGACGACTCTGCGCGCCGTGATCGGCGACATCGAGCTAGACGATGTGCTGGCGAAGCGCGAGGCGATCAACGACGTGCTGCGCGTCAAGCTCGACGAAGTGACCGAACGCTGGGGCTTGAAGGTGACGCGCGTCGAAATCCGCGAGGTCGAGCCGCCGAAGACCGTCCAAGAAGCGATGAACCGCCAGATGAGCGCCGAACGCGAGCGCCGCGCCACGGTCACGCGGGCGGAAGGCGAGCGGTCGGCGGCGATCATGGTTGCCGAAGGCGAGAAGCAGTCGGCGATTCTGCGCGCTGAAGGCGAGCGCCAATCCGCTATTCTGCGCGCCGAAGGCGAACGGCAGGCACAGCTTCTGCTGGCACAGGGGCGGGCGGCGGCGCTCGAAGCCCTGTACAAAGAGGCGAAGGACATTGACGACAAGACGCTGATGCTCCAGTACCTTGACGCGCTGCGCTCGGTAGGCAGCAGCCCGGCGACCAAGTTCGTCATGCCGCTGGAACTCACCGGCTTGATGAACCGCTTTGTCAGCACCATGCAGACGGCGTCAGCGTCTGTCGAAACGCCGACCAATGGCGGCACGCCGAAGACAGACCGCTAACCGGTTCACGTCCACATGAAAAAGGCGATCCCCGCGGATCGTCTTTTTGTTTCCCCGCGCCGATGCACGTAGAACGAAGCGCTTTCCTTGCCTTACGCGCACGTTGATGGTATTTATGTGCCGCCGTCCACGACAGAAGCGAGGAAAGGAGACTCCGCGCGTTCACCGACCTGTCGCCGACGACTCAACGCCGGTTCAACCATTGCCCTATGA
>JAEVZT010000205.1 GCA_023392115.1 Chloroflexota bacterium | reverse complement strand
AAACGCTGCTGCTCGACTTGAATGGCGTTGAACCCGTGCCTGCCTATTTCGTTAAGCCTGTCGGGGTCGATCATCCCCTGCCGTGTATCCTCTACACACACGCCCACGGCAGTGACTATCGGCTCGGCAAGGATGAACTGATCGCCGGACGCGACGCGCTCCAGTCGCCGCCGTATGCCGAAGCCCTGACCGCTGGCGGTTACGCGGCGCTGTGCATCGATCACTGGTGTTTCGGCGAACGGCGCGGGCGGCGCGAAAGCGAATTGTTCAAAGAAATGCTGTGGCGCGGACAGGTGCTGTGGGGCATGATGGTCTATGACTCTCTGCGCGCCCTTGATTATCTCGCCTCCCGTCCGGATGTTGACGCCGGTCGCATCGGCGCGCTCGGCTTATCGTTCGGCAGCTCGATGTCGTGGTGGGTCGCGGCGGTCGATGAACGAATCCGCGTTTGCGTGGATCTCTGCTGCCTGACCGACTATGACGCGCTGATCGCGTCGCGCGGGCTTGACGGTCACGGCATCTATTATTACGTGCCCGCGCTGCTCAAGCACTTCAGCGCCGCGCAGATCAACGCGTTGATCGCGCCGCGCGCCCATTTGAGTCTCAACGGAATCTACGATCCGCTGACCCCTGTGGCGGGCTTAGAAAGAATCGACAATGAACTGCGTCAGGTTTACAGCGCTACTGGAGATGACGCGGCGTGGCAGTTGAAACGTTACGACATCGGGCATTATGAGACTGCCGCCATGCGCCGCGACGTACTCGCGTTCTTTGCTGAATGGCTCTAGCGCGCGCCGTCCTTGCCGTTGCAGGAGCGCGCGACCGGCTTAGCCCGACGACGCATGCTCAGATCAGGGGGAGCAATGGCACAGATTCATGTCGAGGAGGCGCGGGTAATCGACGCGCGACCGGAAGCAGTTTACGGTGTACTAGCTGATTATGAAACGGGGCACCCGGCGATCCTTCCCAGACCGCCATTCACTGACCTCAAGGTGGAGCAGGGCGGGTACGGCGCGGGGACGGTGATTCGCGTCTGGATGAAGGTCATGGGGAGCGTGCGTGAGTCGCGCATGATGATCAGCGAACCGGAACCGGGGCGAGTGCTGGTCGAAACCGATCCCGACGCCGGTATCACGACGCGCTTCGTCGTCGAGCCGCTTCGCGATGGCAGCCAGTCGCGCTTGACAATAGCGACCGACGTCCAGCCAAGCGGCGGCATCATGGGGCTGATCGAGCGGTTGACCTACCCGCCATACCTGAGCCGCGTCTACCGCCAAGAGCTTCAGAACATCGTCGATTACCTGCGGCAGGCTGTGCGGTAAAGCAAAGCGGCTTACAGTTGACAGTAAACAGTTCACAGCAAGGCAGCGAAGTGCTCTCACTGTGAACTGTAAACCGTTTACCGTAGACTTGTTTATGACGCGGGCGGCGTCTCTGTCGGCGTGATCACGATCTGCGACGCAGGGGCGGTGTGCCCGTTGGTCGCTGCGCCATCGCCGTTGTGTCCATTCGAATCCGGTTCGCGGACGGCGGCGAACAGGCGCGCGACGCGCATCATCGTGCTTTCGAAGTCGTCGCCGCTGAGCGCTTCGACCTTGGTGCGGAAGACTTCCGCCATCTCCGGGATGCCCATCAGCATGTTGAGGAACGTGTTCCCGTGTGACCCGCCGTCGCCGCTGCTGCCCATTTGCACGACGCGGACATTGCCACCCAACCCGGCGAGCGCCTGCGCGATGGCTTCCATCTTGGCGACGTCCGCCTTCATGACTTCCTCGACGATCAACTGGCGCAGGTTGATCTCGTCCTCGGCAGCCGTGGCGGCGGCGATTTCACGCCGACCTTCCGCCTCGGCGAGCAGCTTGGCTTTCTCGCCTTCGGCTTCCGCCAGCAGCCGCGCACGAACCCCGTTCGCCTCAGCGATCTTGCCTTCGGCTTCGGCGCGCTTCATCGCTTCGAGCGCCGCCGCGTCGGCGAAACCGCGCTTCTGGACAGCTTCAGAGTCGGCTTCCGCCTTCTTGCGCGTCGCCTGCGCGGCGGCTTCCGCTTCGATCTCGATACGGCGGCGTTCGGCTTCGGCGCGAATTTCCATCGCTTGACGGTCGGCGCGCGCCGGCACGAGGACTTCAGCTTCCTGCTGCTGTTCGACAGCGAGCGCTCGCCGCTGCTGGACTTCTTGATCCGACGTCGCGCGCTCGATGTCGACGCGCTTGTTGACTTCGACCTCGCGCAGTTTGAGCGCTTCGCGCTGCGCCAGAATTTCGCGCTGTGCGTCCAGTTCAGCCTGCTCGGCGGCGCGCGAAGCCTCTGCCGCCTGAACGCGGGCGGCGCGTTCAGCTTCCGCTTCAGCGATCTTGGCGTCACGCTTGATCGCGGCGATCTGCGGGGCAGCCATCGCCTGCAAGTAGCCCTGACTGTCGGTGATTTCCTCAATGCCCATCGACAGGATGCGGACGCCCATTGCCTGAATGTCGTCGGCGGCGAGGTCTTGCACGCGGCGGACGAAGGCGTCGCGGTCGCGGTGGATCGTCTCGACGGTCATTTGACCGACAATCGCGCGGAAGTTCGCGCTCAGCGTCTCTTCGATCACCTGACGCATCTCGTCACGCGTCTTGCCGAGGAAGGCTTTCGCCGCCGTCTTGAGCGCCGCCTCGTTGGTGTCAACTTGCACCTGCGCCACCCAGTCGAGCTGGATCGGCACGCCGCTCTCAGTGTACACCTCATCCTTGAGCGTCTTGATCGTGATGATCGTCAGGTCGAGCCTCTTAAAGCTCTCCAGCAAAGGGATGACGAACACGCCGCCGTTGGTGACAAAACGCGGCTCGCGACGACCGAAGACGACCATCACTTCGTTCGGCGGGACGCGGTGGTAATAGCGCGTCAGCAGCGCGATCATTGCCACGATCAGGACGATGACCACGAGGGGCAGCGAAAGCAAACCGACAAGATTATCCATAAAACACCTCCAAGTAAGTCACATGTCAGATGGTACGATGGCGGTGGCGCATTTAGCCGCGCTTCTTCTTCACGCTCAGGAAGCGCCCCTGAACGTCGACGATTTCGACGATGTCGCCGCGTTTGAGATCGGCATTATTGATCTCGCGAACCGGGTAACGGGCGACTTCGTCGCTTTCCACGAATACTTCGCCGGTGCTGCCAGTTGCGGCGTCGAGCGTCACGCGGGCGCTCGTCCCGATCAGCCGCTCGAGCGGCTCGACTTCGCCGGACTGCTGCGCGTAAACGTATTTCAGTACCATCAGCACGACGCGTCCGAGTCCGTAGCCGACCACCAGCGCGAGCACGACGATCAGCGGCAGGCTCAGCCCCAACGTAAAGCCGGTTAAGCCCGTCGCGCCGAAAGCAGCGAGGAACGCCGCGATCACGCCGCAGCCGAAGCCGGTGGCATCGCCGCCAAAGACCGCGCCGACTCCGTCGACATCGATGTCCACAATGTCACCAAGTCCGATGATCATGAGCAGCAGGTATGCCAGCCCGGCGACCATCAACGCGGCGAAAACGAGTTCCATACCTTCTCATCTTTCAGTGGGTTACGCCATATAGTTATATTGTAGTGCTGATTCAGCCGCTGTGTTTCCCCAATTATTGGGAGCCTTAATAATTGTGGGGCGGGCGTCAGAGCGTCAGCAGCATTTGAAACTGGTTGATCGTGTCAAGCGTGAAGCCGTTCGCGGTGAACAGCCTGCCGAATTCTTCGGGCGAGGTTGCCGACACGTGCCACTGCCGGTCGGGGAAGGCGGCGAGCAG
>JAEVZT010000201.1 GCA_023392115.1 Chloroflexota bacterium | reverse complement strand
GTCGTGTAAGAGGCCGTCTCTTCGCCGGACTCGAGGTTCTCGCTCGTGCGGATCTTGTCGGCGAGACGCACCGCTCGTTTGTCGCTCCGCCGCAGCGCGAGCGCCGTCCGGGAGACGATGCGCATCGCGAACGAGCGGAAGCCGCCCTCGCCCACCAGCGGACTAAGGTGGTTGTCAGCGGCTGGGATGTCGCCGCCAAGACGGCGATCGCCGAGTCAGCGGACGACAGCCTGATCCAGAACGAGCTTGACGGCGGGTCGAGCGGCGCGAGCATCCTGCAGTCGGCGTTCGCCGCGCGTCAGGAAACGCTGGCGCATACCGCGCCGATCACGACCGACGAAGCCCGCGCCCGCGCCGAAGCCTACTTCCGCCAGTCGGCGCGCCGCTTCGTCGTCGGGCACGGACTCACCAACGGCGATGCCCGCCTGCGCGTCGGCGCGCGGGTGACGCTCGAAAACCTCGGCGCGCTGTTCGATGGCAAATACGTCCTGACGCACGTCCGCCACACGTTTGACGACGTGCGCGGCATCTTCACCGAGTTCACCGCCGAACGGGCGGGACTCGGTCAACCGTAAACGGGGAACATGGAATGTCTGACTTATCGCTTCTCGAAATCATCGCCGACGAACGGGTCGCCAGCGGCTTAGGCGGTCGCTGGTACGGCGTTTACCCGGCGCTCGTGACCGACCTGCGCGATCCTGACGGACAGGGGCGCGTCAAGATCACGCTGCCGTGGGCGCCCGACAGCGGCGGCGAGCGTTACGAGGTCTGGGCGCGGCTGGCGACCTTCATGGGCGGAAACAACCGGGGAAGCTGGTTCATCCCCGACGTGAACGACGAAGTGCTGGTCACGTTTGAAGCCGGCGATCCCGATCGCCCCTACGTGATCGGTGGGTTGTGGAACGGCAGCGACGCCCCACCCGAATCGATGGACGGGAGCGGGCAAAACAACAAGAAAGTCCTGCGCTCGCGCAACGGCGTCAAGGTGACGCTTGACGACAGCGCCGGGCAGGAGTCGATGATCCTCGAAACGCCCGGCGGTCAAAAGCTGACCCTCAAAGACGGTCCGGGCATGGTGGAAATCGTCGACAGCAACGGCAACTCGATCAAGCTCGACACGGGCGGCATCACGATCAACGCCTCGGTCAAGGTGACGATCAGCGCCACCACAGTCGAGGTTTCGGCGGGCATGGTGACGGTCAACGCGAGCATGTCAAAGTTCAGCGGCGTCGTGCAGGCGGACACGGTCATCAGCAATTCGGTCGTCAGCGCGTCATATACGCCGGGAGCGGGGAATATCTGGTAATGGCTGTCGAACCGCAGGTGCAGTGGCCAACTGCCGCCGCGCTGTGGAGCGAACTGGCGGCAGAGCCGGCAAAACATACGTCGTTTCGCCAACCGGCGATTTTGCGCTTTGCCAGCGACGATTTCATGGACGAGTTCATGGCGGTGACGAACTTCGCCCCGCAGCGGCTCGGCGAGTGGCGCGCCCACCCCGAAACGTGGAAAGACCCCGCGCCGATCCCCGTACCACCGGTGCCCGTGCCGCCGTTCCTGCAGGCTCTCAATCAGGCGCGACTTCAAGCGTCTACCAGCGCGCCGACCATCCCTGTGATCACCGTGCCGCCCGCGCCAACGGGAACGCCGCTCAAGCTGTTCCAACCGGCGCACCAGCGCTTCTATATGATCACGGCGTGCCTCGTCTGCCGCATCCCCGGTTTGCCCGACCGGACGGTCGACGCGTCGAGCGACGAGCGGACAACGTTCGTCGTCCGCCGACTGTACCCCAAAATAGCTGATCAAACGCCAAGCGTCTTCAACCTGACGACCTGCGACGAATACGCGTTTGTGCGTGGCAAATGGCAGAAGGTGACCGATTCAACGCAGACAACCGCCGACATTCTGATCCCCGGCGAGGAACAAAACCCGCTTTCGCCCGTCAGCTACCTAGAGAGCGATGGACGCCGCCGCAGGCTGCATACGGGACTTATCCCGGTCGGCAAGCGCGAGCAGTATTTCGGCGCGCCGACGACCACCGTCGCCGCCAACCCTAACGCGCAGGTCGACCCGCGCGACCCGCTGTTCCAGTCGATGGTTTTCGCCCCGTGGCAGGCGATCCTTGAACTGGATTCCAAGTCGCAGACGATCATCGAAGACGGCGAAGATCAGGCAGAAATCGATCCCGACGAGGTCAACATCAACGACGTAAACGCTTACGAAGCCAACATCCGCGACCAGATTCAGATGTCGTCGTGGTACGTGCTGCTTGACTTCGCCGACTACCTCAAGAAGTACGCGCCCAACGTTTGGGCAGTCATCAACGACGAGGCGGCTGAAAGCACGCTGACCGGCGGCTCGCTCGCCCTGTACAACGCGCTTGAAGCTGCCACCTACACGCCGCCGTCAGCGAGCGCGATCACGCTGGTCGAGGCGTTGGCAGAAATTGACACGCCCGAAAATCGAACGCTCTTGGAAACATCAACCGGCGTCTACACCCCCGGCAGCTCTGACTGGCCGGAACTGCTGTTCCTGCTCTCCGGCGCGAACCTCCGCACGCTGATCGAACCATCCGGCGGCGATGACGACCTAGGCGTGCTGGTCAAAGAAGCACTGCCAACGCAAATGCCGGCGCGCACACCGCCTGTCCCGCTCGCCGCGCAGATAGCAAAGAACGACCGCCAGCCGGGCTGGTTCGTCATCCGCTGCGTCTACGAACGCCCGCGCTGCACGCCAATCCGGCTGCCGCTGTTGAGCGAGGCGACCGAACCGTTTCAAATGGCTGCCTTCTTCGATCCCGACGCGCCCGCCCGCCCGATCCGCATCCCGATGCCGATCGACACGACGCCCGCCGGGCTGCGCAAGTTCGACAAGAACACGGCGATCATGCTGTCGGACACGTTGTGCGGGCAGGTCGAGCGCATGGGCGGCATGTCGCTCGGCGATCTCGTCCTGTCGGTGCTGCCGTGGCCTCTGCACAAGGACTTACCCGGCGGCAGCCAAGCGCCATGTAAAGACGACAGCGAGATCAACATCGGCATGATCTGCTCGATCTCGATCCCGATCATCACTATCTGCGCCCTGATCCTGCTGATGATCATCGTCAGCCTGTTCGACATTATCTTCCGCTGGGTGCCGTTCTTCATCTCCTGCTTCCCGCTGCCGAAGTTCAACGCAAAGGACTAGCCGATGGATGCCGGCAAGCTGTTCGGACGAGGATTGAGTTTTCCGCCGCGCGTCGGCGCGGATGGGCGAATGCAGTGGTCGGAAGGCGAAGCCAACATCCGCGAGGCGATTTACGTCATCCTGATGACGCGCCTGAACGAGCGGATAAACCTGCCGCAGTTCGGCAGCGGGCTGGCGGCGCTGCTGTTCGAGCCGAATACGGTCGAAACCCGGCACCTGATCCAGCACGAAATCACGACGGCGCTGGCGCGCTGGGAACCGCGTATCGCCGTCGAGTCGGTCGTCGTCGATCCCGATCCGCAGGACGCGGAAGCGGTGATCGCCACGCTGACGTACAGGCTCATCAGCACGCAGGGACGCGAACGGTTGAGTTTGAATATTCCTTTGACAAGTTGAGAGTGATGCCTTATGCCGCTGCTCATCCCGTCAGTCGATAACCGCAAGTATGCCGATCTGCTCCAAGAGGCGCTGGCGCGCATCGCCGTGCATACGCCGGAGTGGACGAACTTCAACGAGAGCGATCCGGGCGTCACGCTGATCGAGGTCTTCGCGTTCCTGACTGAAAACCTGCTCTACCGCGCCAACTTCATTCCGGAGCGCAACCGGCTCAAGTTCCTGTCGCTGCTCGGCATTCCGCTGCTGCCCGGTTCGTCGGCGCGCGGACTCGTCAGCTTCAACAACGAACGCGGACCGCTGGAAACCATCACCCTGAACTCCGATCTTGAGGTGCGCGCCGGAGCCGTCCCCTACCGTACCGACATGGGCGTCGACGTGCTGCCGGTCGAGGCGCAGGTTTACTACAAGGGCGCGGTCGCCAGCCCAACCTCGCGCGCGATCGACCACTACACGCAGCTTTACGCCTCATATCTCGGCGCGCAGGCGATCAGCACGACAGCGCCGCAGCTTTACGAAACCGTGCCGTTTCCAAGTACCGGGACGGAAGGGCTGGCGTTGAGCGACACCATCGACAGCGCCATCTGGATCGCCCTGCTGGCGCGCGAGGATGACGCCGGTCGGATCGACGACGCGCGGCAGGCGGTCGCCGGGCGGACGCTGTCGATCGGCATCGTGCCGATCCCGGCGACCGTGGGACGTGAACTACCGGCGGGCGACCCGACTCCCGGCGATCCGCTGACCCTGCTCCAGTTCGAAATTCCCGATCCCCCGCCCGGCGGCAGCCTGCCACTGGCGGCATCACAGCGCATCCCGCAGTACCAGAAACTGCCGTCCGCCGCCAACACCGACGTCTTGAGCGAGCCGGGCATCGTACAGGTGACGCTTCCCGGCGCGTCCGATCTCATCCTGTGGAACAATCTCGATCCGCTCGAAGCCGGCGTTGGCGATTTCCCGCCCGCGTTTGAAGATACAGCGCTCGAAGACCGGCTGATCACGTGGGTGCGGTTGTCATCTTCAGCGCCGATTCAGTCGCGCTTCCTGTCGATCTCGGTCAACGCGACGATGATCACGCAGCGCGCGCACATCGCCGGAGAGCGCCTGCTCCCCGGCACCAGCGAGCCTGATCAGGTCGTCAGGTTGTCGCGCGTGCCGGTGATCCCTGAAAGCGTCAAGATCACGGTGACGGCGAACGGCGTCAGCCGCGTCTGGCAGCCAATCGACGATTTGCTCAGCGCGGGGGCAGAAGTCCCTGTCGCCGAGTCGCGCCTGCCACCCGGCTCGCGCGTCACGCCCGATCTGCCGGTCTACGTCTACCGCCTCGATCCGGAATCGGGCGAAATCCGCTTCGGCGACGGCACGCACGGCGCGCGCCCACCGGCGGGCGCGGCGATCCGCGCCGACTACGATTACGGAGTCGGGCGGGCGGGCAACGTCGGCGCGGGCAGCATCAGCACGAGTCCGGCGCTCCCGGCTGGCATCAAGGTGACCAATCCGGTCGCCACATGGGGCGGCTCAGATCCCGAAGACGTTGTCGACGGCGAGAAGCAGATCACGCGCTACCTTCAGCACCGCGACCGGCTGGTGACGGTCGACGACTTCAAGACGATCACCGAACGCACGCCGGGCGTCGACGTCGGGCGCGTCGAAGTGCTGCCCGCCTTCAACCCGGCGATGGGGCTGACGGAACCGGGCGGCGCGCCGGGCGCGGTCACGCTGATGGTCATTCCGAAGTACGACGCCGCCCACCCGAATGCGCCCGAACCGGATCGCCTGTTCCTCGACGCGATCTGCGCCCACCTTGACCCGCGCCGGCTGGTGACGACTGAAGTCTTCCTGCGCGGACCAACCTACAAAGACATCTGGATTTCGGTCGGCATCGAAGTCGTGCGCGGCGCGAGCATCGCCGAAGTCTCGGAAGCGGTCAAGAGCACGCTGCAAGCCTTCCTGCACCCGCTCGAACAGTCTGCTGTTCCCGATGGGCTGCGCGAGGAAGACGTGCAGGGCTGGGCGCTCGGAAAAACCGTGCTGGCGCTCGAACTGCTGGCGGTCGTCAACCGCATACCCGACGTGCGCCTCGTCACCGATCTCATCCTGTTTGACGAAGACGCGGGCGATGTCGACAGCATCGCCATCGGCGGGATCGAACTGCCGCGCGTGCGCGGGATCGCCGTCGGCATCGGTGCTGCGCCGCCCGCCTCGCAGGTGCCGGGATTGATATCCGGCGCGCCAATCACGCCGCCGACCGAAGAGGAACCTGCGGGCGACTTCGTGCCCGTGCCGTTCGTGCCGGAGAACTGCTGACGTGGATGCCAACGGGACTCGCTATCACCTGCTGCTGGGGCGCGATGACTGGGGACGCTGCGCCGAGGGTGGACTCCGCCTCGCCGACGCGTGGGACGCCGACTCGGAGACGATCGGCGCTGTCTGGAACGCGTCACTGAACGAGCTGACGCTTCAGCCGCGCCTGCCGCGCTTCGCCGCCTCACCCTACGACCGACCGGTGACGATCGATGACCGGCGCGGCGCGGGGCGTGACGCCTTCGGCAACTGGTACTGGATCGCCCCATCGCGGCGCGAACTGCTCGTCCAGTCGTCGGGCAGCGGCGCGACGACGCACTTCTGGTCGCCCGCCGACGAGCGCAAGGTTCACGAACCGGCATACGGCGACTTCATGCCGCTCGAAGCGCCGACCATGCCCGACGTGCTGATCATGAGCGGGCTGGCGGTGACGACGCGGCACTTCCTCGTCGTCGGCGTGCTCGACCCCGCCGGGCTGCTGATCTTCGACTTGCACGGCGGCGGATCGCCGCAGCAGGTGACGTTCCCCTCGACCGTCCCGTTCGCGC
>JAEVZT010000171.1 GCA_023392115.1 Chloroflexota bacterium | reverse complement strand
TCGTGCTGCCCCTCTCGTCGCTTCGCGTTGGGAGAGGAGCGGTTGCGCGAAGCGAAACGGGGTGAGGTCAACTGATATCTACTGTTCGTCGTGCGTCTGCAGGTACGCGATCAAGTCCGCGAGGTCTTGATACGTCAGGCGCGCGCCGAAATCCTGCGGCATGGCAGGGACATAACCGGGGGCGATGTATTCGTTCGGGTGGATGATGCTTTCCGCCAGATACGCCTCGCCGGTGTAGCCTTCAAACTGCGGCTCTGCCAGCCGTTCTTCCTGAACGCGCGTCCACGTGCCTTCGGTCGGCGGCGCGACGGCGGCGTTCAAATGGCAGGTGGCACATGCCAGCGTGCCGTTGTAGAGCGCCTGACCGTTGTTCGGGTCACCCTGATAATTTGCCAGTTCGGCGACGATGTCTTCAGTCGGCGTTTCCGTGCCGACGCGTGCCGGCGCATCCGGATCGGTGACGACCGTCGACGGGTCAACCGGGCGGATCGGGAACTGGTTGACGGCGTTCAGGTCTTCGACCGTCCATTGGCTGCCCCGGTCCCAGTTGAGGACAAAGTTGGTCAAGTCCTCAAGCTGATCGCGGCGCAGCGGTCCACCGGCTTCCTGCGCCCACGCCGCCATCGGACGGGGCCAATAGCTTGAACTGGTCGGACGCCCGTGAACCAGCGTTGTTTCGACAAAGCTGGCGAGCGTGCCACCCCATCCGAGGTCTTGCAGGCGGCTCGGCGCTTCGGGGTTGTAACCCTTGTCGATCGCCGGCTGCATTTGCGCCAGCAGGTCGGCGCGCTGGGTTTCCAGTTCTGTCAACCGCGCATCGATTTCTGCGCGGCGGGCGTCAGTCGTGCCTTCCGCATCGCGTTCCGCCGTCAGCGTCGTCGCCTCGGCGTCAACGCCGGCGAGGTAGCTGTACCCAAACAGATGGGGCGAATTGAGCGCCGGTGCAGCGCCGGTGCCGCCGCGCCCATCGATGCCGTGACACTCCGAACAGTTGTTGACGAACAGCGACGCACCGCGCTCGATCGAACGCGCCATGTACTGGCGCTCGAACGCCTGCATGCGCCCACCCTCGTTGATGGCAATCCAACCGACGAGAACCATAATCGCCAGAAACGCCACCGTACCGACGAGGATTCGACTTTCCATCCGCTCTACGAGCAGTCGTTGTAAGCTGAACACTGCGACTACGCTCCCGGTGCTTCGAAGTACTGCGCGTCTTCATGGATATAGATGTGCTGGCTGTTGACACGCCAGACGGGATTTCCGTTTTCGTCGGTGACAAGGATCGGGTTGCCGTCCCCGTCAAGACGCGGCTTGCCGTTCTCGATCTCGACGTCGTTCCAGACCAGAAGCACGTCGATCCGGCGCAGTCCCTCCTGCTGGTCGGTGATGATCACGCCGCCCCAACCGTTGGGCAGTTCAGTCGGACGCGACACGATCAACTCGTGGAATTCTTCCATGATGTGGGCGAGTTCCGTCCCCTGCGCGACCGTCGTGTAGTTCATGCTCGTGATCGGCAGATGCTGGGTCACGTTCATATAGTCGATCAGGGTGGTGTCGCCTGACCCAAGCTCGCCATTCTCAATTTCGGCGTTGAACGCGCTCACCACTTCCGCCTGTTCACCCGGCGTATGGGCGGCGAACTGGCGCGTGGTGTACATACCGGGCGTCATTTCGTCGAACGGCACGGGACGAATGATGCCCATGTGATTGTGCGCCGGTTCTTTCACCATCTCGTTGAGGATCGTCGAGTCGGCGGACGTGACGACGCCGAATTCTGGCAGACCCATGTAGCTCAGGACGACTGTGCCCGACATCAGGAGGAAGCCGATCGACATTTGGACGCGGCGGTCTGCCCAGCGGCGGCTCGGCGCGGTGTCGAGGTAGGGCCAGACGAAGAGGAAGCCGAAGGCGATCGTCGGGAAGATAATGCCCCACAGCACCTTGTCGCCCAGCTTCAGCGCGCCCTGAATCCACAGGAAGTACCACGGAGCAGTCGTGCCAAGCGGCGTCACCTGCGGATCAGCATGGTTTTCCAGCGGCGCGTGGAAGAACCACGTCACGAGCACGACAAGGACGAGCGTCGTCACGGCGAACCACAGGATCTCGCTGGTGAGGATGTCGGGAATGAAGTACACGCGCCGGTCGAGCGGCACGCGCTTGGCGGTGTCCTCGCCGATGTTTTCTTCGTTCGGCGGCAGGCTGTGCCCGTGGATGACGACTTTGTAGTAGTGAACGCCGACGAAGACGAACAACAGCGCCGGAACGGCGAGCACGTGCAGCAGGTAGAAGCGGAGCAAACCGTTCGCCCCAATTTCAGGACCACCGCGTAAGAGCAGGTTGAGGTTTGTGCCGACGACTTCGGGTGGTGCGGCTTCAACCATTGACGCGCCGATCGTCACCGCCCACAACGCGAGCTGATCCCACGGCAGCAGGTAGCCGCTAAAGCTGAGGAACAGCGTCAGCAAGAGCAAGACGACGCCGGAGAACCATGTGAACTCTCTCGGCTTCTTGTAACTCGCCGTGAAGAACGTTCTCAGCATGTGGAGTGTGACGATTAAGACCATCGCTTCCGCGCCGAGGCGGTGCAGGTCGCGGACGAACTGCCCCAGCGGGACGTTGCTCATAATGGCGAGCATGTTCGCATACGCGACTTCGGGTGACGGCGTGTACCACACCATCAGGAAGATGCCGGTGATCGTTTCGAAAAACACGAAATAAGTGGAAAGCCACCCAAGCCGGAATGTAGGATACAGTCCGGTGACCGACCTGTGATAATAGCTGGGACGCATGTGCAACCAGAAGCCATCGGCGTGCGGCTGCAAGCGCGGATTTGGCTTGCGGCTCGGCGCGTCGCCACGCAGTGCCTCGCGCAGGTCTTGGACATTCATGCCTGCGGTCAGCCGCTCCATGGCGTGGTTGATGCCCTCATACAGCGCGCGTTTCAGTCCCTTTTCCTTCACATCATCCAAAAATGATGGGAACGGGAGTACCGACATCAGTTAAGCTCCTTCTTGTTCCGTAAATCTGATGATGCAGACCGCTGAACTAGACCTTGCCGCTGCGCATGACACGAGCGCCGGTGTCAATGGCAACGCTGGCAATGGTGCGTCCCTCCAGCGGGATCGGATCGCCGTCCCCGTTGGTGACAACCTGACTGCCGTCGTCAAACGTAATCGTCGTCCGGAAACGATCAAGGCTGCGCGGCGCGGGACCCTCGATGTATTTCCCGTTCAATTCGAACTTGGAGCCGTGACAAGGGCACTCGAAACGATCGTTTTGATCGACCCACTTAGGCAGGCATCCAAGGTGCGTGCAAACACCGTAAAGGACGACCAACCCTTCCGGCGCGTTCGACACCCAGAAGCGTCCGGCAGGTTCCGACACCGGCGCCGTGCCTGACTGCGGCACTTTGTCGGGCGGGAAGTTGAAGACGCCGCCGAACGTGCCTTCTTTGAAACGCGGCAGGGCGAACCAGATCAAGCCGGCGGTCGCTTCCCCAAGCAGCAGCGCTATTGACGCGCCCCAGATATAGTAGAGGAATTCACGACGGCTCGGCGCGGCGACCTCGGTTTGTGCTGCCGCTCGTGCTTGCGCGGAAACTTGTGGTTTCTTTTCACCGGCGGTTGCGGTGGTAGCCATGAACTGCTTGCCTCCTGAACTGGCTCAGGCGAATAACTCTAACGATGCCGGGTTGAATGTGCCGCAGAGTATAGCACACAAAACGACAGGCAGATAGAGAGCTCGGATAAGACTACAAGTTGGCTGGTGTTTCGTTATTGTAAAATGTATCACAAGTGTTAGAGTGAGTCAAAAACAGTTCCCCAATGCGCAGGCGGGGGACGACCTCCTTGTTGACAAAAACTGAAGCTTGCCAGCGGTGCTAGGGGCGGGGGATAATAGCCACCATGTCATTCGAAGAGATCAGAGGCGCACGCACGACATGGTATGACA
>JAEVZT010000145.1 GCA_023392115.1 Chloroflexota bacterium | reverse complement strand
GCTCAAGGTATGGCAGTTCGACCCGGCGCACATGACTCCGTATTACGACGGTTGGCTGTGCGAGGCGTTGGCGTCGGCGGGCTGCGACGTGCGGCTCGTCGCGTCGCGCTACCTTTACGATCCGAAGCTGCCGGCTTCCTCGTGCTTCAAGACCGATGCCCATTATTTTCGCCTGCTCAACAGCCGCCATCTGCTGCAATACCCGCGCCTGCGGAAGATTCTGCGCGCCATATGCTACCCAGTTGATCACGTTCGGCTGCTAAACAAAATCGCAGTCGATCCGCCTGACGTGTTTCACGCCCAGTGGACGCGCCTGCCGCTGTTCGACGCTTTGCTGCTTGATCGGGTGAGAGCGTATGGAATCCCGATCGCCTATACGGTTCACGAGACGATCCCGCTGTTCGCTTCAATAGGCGTCAAACAACGGCTTGAACGCGTCTACCGTAAGGCTGACGCGCTGATCTTCCATGCTGAAGCCAACCGCGCCGACTTCTGTCGCGTGTTTCCGACCATTCCCGCCGATCGCCTGCACGTCATTCCGCATCTGATGCCCCTGCCGACGCTGCCAGCCGGCGCTGATCGGCACTTGGCACGCCTTCGACTTAACCTTCCGACTGAAGCGCCGATTTTGCTATTTTTCGGCAGTTTGCGCCCGTATAAGGGTGTTGATCTGCTGCTCGACGCTTTCGCGCGGGCGGTGGAAGCGCGCTCCGATCTGCGGCTGGTGATCGCCGGCAGCCCGCATGATGCCGATCCCGTGCTGGTGGATCGGCTGAAGGCGTGCGAAAGCGGTGTTGACGCGCGGCTGGAATACATTCCATCAGACGAGGCGTGGCTCTATCATGTGGCTGCGGACGTGATTGTGTTCCCGTACCGGCGGATTTATCAGAGCGGGGCGCTGCTGACAGCGATGTCCTACCGACGTGCGGTGATTGCAGCGGCTGTCGGCGCGCTGCCCGAAACCGTCGACGGCAATGGCTGGGTTGTGCCGCCGGATAATCCCGCCGCGCTCGCCGAGGCGATGCTGGACGCCGCAAGCGATCCGGAGCGTATTGAAGCGATGGGGCGGCGCTCGCTTGCGCTGGTTAGGGAACGCCACGATCCTGCCGACATTGCCGATAGAACAGTTACGCTCTACGAGTCACTCGGAATCAAAACGGGAAGACCGTCCAACTGATCTCCCCGCTGTGAGTTCGTCGTGAGGGATAGGGCAGAACTAGCGGCGCGTCACCTCAAGCGCGACACTCGCCGGGATGTAGTCATGGCGCTGCTCCGGCTTGCGGCTGAATGTGGAGAGGCGCAGACGCTGCCACAGTGACGGACGTGCCGCCCGATCTTCGGCATACAGCGTCCGGATCAAACGCTGCTTGTTCGCTTCACGAATCATCTCCTGACGGTAGGTGGCTTCGACCTCGATGAAGTTCGGATGAACGATCATTCTCTCCTCCGTGTGTTCCATCTACCTTTACTATATGCTCGAAAAAGGTCATAATCGATCCTCATTGAAACCCCATAAATGAGGAGAAGATGAGTAAATGTACAGCCCGACAACACGCTTACTCACCCTTCTTGAACTCTTACAGTCCCAATCAAGTGTTAGCGGGGCGGAGGCGGCAGAACTCCTCGAAGTCGAGGTGCGCAGCATACGACGCTACATCACCATGCTGCGCGATATGGGCATTCCGGTTGAGAGCGAGAAGGGTCGCTACGGCTCGTATAGTTTGCGACCCGGCTTTCGCCTGCCGCCGCTGATGTTCACCGACACCGAGATCGTGGCACTGACGCTTGGCTTGAAGGCGGTGCGGCATCTCGGGCTGACGCTCGCGCCGGGCGTTGAAAGCGCCGGACGGAAGATCGAGCGCGTGCTTCCCGACGAACTCAGGCATCGCGTTCGCGCCGTACAGGAATCGCTGACGCTCAACTTGTCGACATACGCAACGGTGGGCGCGGAGACGTTGGCGCAGTTCAGCGTTGCCACCTATCAGCATTACCGCCTGTGGATTCGTTATCAGGCGGTTGAGGGCAAGCCAACCGAGCGCGAGATCGACGTTTATGGCTTGGTGTTCACAGGCGGCGCGTGGTATGCAGTCGCCTACTGCCATCTGCGGGAGTCCCTGCGCGTGTTTCGCCTCGACAGGGTGCAGCAGGTACATGTGCTTGAGGACTATTTCGAACCACCCGCCGATTTCGACGCGCTCGACTACCTGCTGACGTCGTTTGCGAAAGCACCCGGTTTCTGGCGTATCGAAGTGCTGCTCAAGACGACGCTCGAATATGCCCGCGACCGCGTGCCCGGCGACATGGCGCTGCTCGAAGAAACGCCGGACGGCGTGCTGCTGACCTGCTATTCCGACGGTCTCGACTGGATCGGGCGATTCTTGATTCGGCTTGCCTGCCCGTTTACGGTGTTGGAACCGCCGGATCTGCGCGATCACCTGCGCAAGATCGCCGAATCGATCATCGACATGAGCGCCGAGCCAGCCCCCGCAAAAGGTGACATTTCGCCAGTTCCTCGATAAAATAACAAACATCATTAAGGGAATGGGGATTGGCGAGATGATGAATTCCACACGTCATATGCTGCAAACACACCCGCGCGGGGCATCCGAAAACGAACTCGATCCGCTGGCGGAGTGCGTTCAGGCGTGCTTCGAGTGCGCGCAAACGTGTACGATGTGCGCCGATGCGTGTTTATCTGAGGACATGGTCAAAGACCTGCTGTACTGCATCCGCACCGACCTCGACTGCGCCGACATCTGCGACGCGACCGGACGGATGGTAGCGCGGCAGACAAAACCCGACCGCCAGATCATGCGGGCGCAGCTTCAGGCGTGTATTGTCGCCTGCCGCGCGTGTGGGGCGGAGTGCCAGCGCCACGCCCATCACCATGAACACTGCCGCATCTGCGCCGAAGCCTGCCGCCGCTGCGAAGCCGCCTGTCAGGCACTGCTGGCGATCGTACCGCAGTAAGTCGGGGTGTACGTCGGCAGCCTGATCTGTATCTCCGGCGTTCAACCTACGATTCCCCGGCTCACCTTTGACAAACTGCGTGCCGGTCTGTAGAGTTCTACGCGCAAAAATATGGCTAGAGGTGCAGGACAGGTATGCGACGCTATTTCCTT
>JAEVZT010000083.1 GCA_023392115.1 Chloroflexota bacterium | reverse complement strand
CCGTTGGATCGGCGCGCATGCCCATGGGCGTCGGACCAATGTCGCTGCTCGGCGGCGCGGTCGGGCGCCGCGCGCTCCCCGCTTCGGCAATGATGAGTTCCTGCCCGACGAAGATGAAGCGCGAACTCCGCATGTTGTTCAGCTCCATGATTTCGGAGACAGGCACGCCATAGGCGTAGGAAATGCCGCTCATCGTGTCGCCCGCCTGCACGCGGTGAACGATCGAACCGTCGGGCTGCGGCGCTTGAGGCACGACCATCGCCGCCGTCGGGAAGACCGGAACCGCCGTCGTAGCCGCCGACCCGCCCGATCCCGCCGGAGAACTGCCGCCCGCGCCGCCGACAGTCAGCGACGCATCGTCGAAATACACATTGTTCAGGTCGGCGGGCCACGCCTGCGACACCCAGATGAACATCGTCACCAGCGTGCCGTTCGCCGTCGCGCTGACGCTTGCCTGTTCCCAGCGATCATGCGGGGCGATATTGCCCGACCAGATGATCGTCGGGCTGGCGGGGTTCGTACCGCCGTCGGGATCGACGCCGACGCGGACATACGCGCCCGACTCAACCGCCGAGCCGCAGTTATCGCCGATGATGTTGCCGCTGCCGTCCTTCGGCAGGTTGCATGTCTTGAGCCACGCCCACGCGCTCGCGACGAGGTTTGCACGGTTGGGGACGGTCACCTGCTGGAAAACGGCTGCCGTGAAGGTGACGTAACCGCCGTTGATATTCTGCGAAGCGCCGCCCGAATGGATCTGCGGACCCGCGGGGTGCGGGAAGGCGAAGACGCGATCCGGGCGGTTCTGCCACTCGTAACCGCGCGGACCATCTGCCACCCATAAGCCCCATGCGGCGGGGGTGTTCAGGTCAGGGCGTCCCCGGCTGACGTACGGTCCCTCGAAGCTCGGGTCTTGGAGCAGGTTCTCCTGCGCGCTCACCGACGTAAAGCCGATCAGGAGCCCCACCAGCGTAAATGCCAGTGCAGCCCATCGTGTGAAATGAATCATCGATACTACTCCACAGCGTATTTACGATTTTCTCTTATCTTAACGCACCCTGCGCTTTCGCCAAGAGTCGTTTTGCCTACGCTGGCATTATGGTGCAGGTCACGCGGGTTTCGCCGTCCGTCCGAGCAGCGACCAGACGTAACCGGTCTGCGGCGCGAACAGAAACGAGAGGATAAAGAGGGTTGTCAGTGTGAGGACGATCGTCGCGCTCGGCGCGATGCCTTGAATGTGCCACGCCAGATACATACCGATGACGCCGCCCACCGCGCCGATGATCGCCGCAAGGATCATCATCCGCGACAGGCGCTTGACCCAGAAGCGCGCCGTCGCCGCCGGCGTGACGAGCATCGCCGCGATCATGGCGATGCCAACCGCGCGCAGGCTGATAACCACCGTCAGCGCCAGCAGGATCAAGAGCGTGATCCGCAGCCGTTCGCTCGGCAGGCGCAGCGTGTGCGCCAGCGTCGGGTCGAACGAGATGAGCAGAAATTCCTTGTACAGCAGGGCGACGATCGCCAGCACGATCGCGCCGAGCGCCGCGATCAGCAGCAGATCGCCGTCGCGCACCGCCAGCACGTTGCCGATCAGGATGTGCGTCAGGTCGGTAGCGTAATTCTGCGCCCGCGAAATGATGCCGATGCCGAGCGCCAGCGCCCCGGCGAAGATCACGCCAATCGCGGTGTCCTCGCTCAACCTGCCGCCGCGCGTCAGGAAGCCGATGCCGAGCGCCGACAGGATGCCCGCGCCCAATCCGCCGAGCAAGACCGCCTGTGTGTCGCCGCCGCTCGCCAGATAGCCGACGGCGACGCCCGGCAAAATGGTGTGTGCCAGCGCGTCGCCGAGAAATGCCATGCCGCGCGTGACGACATACGCGCCCATCACGCCGCTGACAATGCCGATCAGGATCACGGCGAGGAACGCGCGCTGCATGAACGGCAGGCTGATCGGGTCAAGCAGAAGGCTTTGAAGGAAGTCCATGCGGCACCTATTGAAACCAAGTCTCAATTCGATGCCCGATCATAATCCCGCGCGCGGCACGGAGCAAGAGTCGATGCGCCTTACTCGAAAAACCCCGACTCGCTGACGATCTGGTCGGCGGGGACGAACGTCGCTTCCTCAATTGTCATGCCGCTGCGTTCGAGGAACGCCCGCACGACGTGGTAGCCGATGTTGTAACCGCCGTAGGTCGGCATGCCGCGGATCGCTTTGAAGCCGAACTGCTCCGCGAGTGCCTCGCCGAAGATGTAGCCGCGAATCACGTCGAAGCCGGTTTCGCGCAGCCCTTTCCCGATCAGCGTGCGCGCCGTCTCGAAGTCCTGCGGGTCGAATTCGGTGATGAAATAGCCGACCTTGTCCTCGCCGTAGAGTGACGCGGCGAATGCCTCGGCTGTCCCTTCAACCACAATGTAATCGGCGACCGACGTGTTCGCACCCCACGGGAAGGCGCGCAGGCGGATCAGGTGGTGCATCTCGTGCGCCACCAGCCCCGACAGGCGCGGTAGATTGCGCTCGTCAGGCTGCCAGAACTGCCCGATGAAGCGCGGCTGCATCCAGTCGATCGCGCCAGTGTAGCCCTGCTCAAGCTGATTCGAGCGCGCCGGATCGGCAAGGACGAGCCAGCCGGTGATATCCTCGAACTGAAGGCGATCGGCGTAGGGGTCGAAGCGGGCGGCAGCTTCTTCGAGCGCCGCTTTGCCCTGCGCCCACGCGTCAGCCGCTTCCATCTTCGCCAGCAGGTCGGCGATCGCATCCGTCTGGTCGGGCAGCAGCCACGCCCATGCCCGCGCGCCCGCAAGCGGATCGTCGCTCGCCCCGCCGCCGAAGTGACTCGTCATCATGTCCATCATCGGCTTCCACGGCTCGACGAACAGCTCAAGATAGAGCTGGCGGCGCGCTGCCTCGTCCGCCGCCTCGAGCAGGCGGTGATAGTAGGTGTCGGTTGGCGTCCAGTGAGTTTGCATGATCCAGTCCCCCTGTCTTTGACATGCGCCGGCATGGCTGCCGGAACAGAGAGCAGTCTAAAGGATCACGTAACGTGAGGGTCAATAGGGGGATTTCAGCGGTTGGCGAATCGGTAACCGACTCCGCGCGACGTCAGGATGTAATCCGGGCGTTCGGGGTCGCGCTCGACCTTCTGCCGCAGGTAGTGAATGTAAAGCTTGAGGCTGTCAATCGCGTCGGCGTATTATTCGCCCCACGCCTCGACGACAAGCTCGCTGCGCGGCA
>JAEVZT010000081.1 GCA_023392115.1 Chloroflexota bacterium | reverse complement strand
GGCAGCTACACCATACTGATGGGAGCCAACACCTACCGCCTCATGTCGCAAATGGGGGGCGAGAACCCCGACGAGGAAGCCAGCATGGACGCGCTCGTCAAAATCCCGAAAATTGTCTTCTCTTCGACGCTGCAACCCCCGCTGTCGTGGCACAACACGCGGCTGATCAGCGGCGATGCGGTCGAGGCGGTAAGGGAATTGAAGCGGGAAGGCACAAGCATGCGCACCTTGGGCAGCATCAGCCTGTGCCGATCGTTGCTCAAGGCGGGGCTGGTGGATCGTTTCCGGGTCGTTATCTTCCCCGTGATTACCGGGAGCACCGGCTCCGACCGAATTTACGACGGTTATCCCGATGTCGCCCTTGAGATGGTTGGCAGCCGCACGTTCGACGGCAGAATCCAACTGCTGGAGTACGTTCCCAGAGTGCTTAGCGGGCCGCCGGGCGCGCATACCGGCTCTTGACGAATGTAGGAGGTGATATGGGTAAGGTTTACTGCGAGATATCGATGTCATTGGATGGGTTCATCACCGGACCGAACGTGCGCGCCGGAAATGGGCTTGGAGACAACGGGGAACGGCTTCACGACTGGATGTTCGACGCAAGAACGGACGCCGACACGAGGATTGTGGATGAACGCTATGCCACGACCGGGGCGATCATCTTAGGGAAGGGGATGTTTGACGTCGGATTCGAGCCTTGGGGCGACCCCCCGCCGTTCAGGATGCCGGTGTTCGTCGTGACTCACGAAGCGCGAGACCCCCTGCCCATGCAGGGAGGCACAACCTATACCTTCGTAACCAACGGAATCGAAGCCGCGCTTGAACTGGCTCGTGCAGCCGCCGGCGACAAGCATGTCGGCATCTGGGGCGGCGCGAATATCATCCGACAGTATCTGAGGTCGGGACTGCTGGACGAGATGCAGATCGACATCATCCCGATACTGCTTGGCGACGGCATCCGGCTGTTTGAGGGTCTTGACCCTCAGGGGATCGAACTGAGAAAGACCAGCTCTATCGACACGCCCGGCGCCACCCACCTCCGCTACCAAGTCCGTTATGCGCGAGACCCCTCGTGAAAGGGCAAAAAAGCCCGTAAACCGGACTGAACAGCCGGCTAACGGGCTTCCTTGAAGACGAGGGCTTCAAGCCTCCCCTCGAAACTTTACGCCGGGTCGAGCTGTTCGATCGTCGACTCGATCAGCGAAATGCACTGCTGCAAGATGTTCGCGTCCCACGCGAATGACGCGCCGGCTCGCGAGAACAACTGCGGCAGCGGCTTGGTGCCGCCGAGCGCCAGCGCCGAGCGGTAATCGCGAACTGCCTGCGCTTGATCGCTGAGCGAGTTGCGCCAGACCTGCACCGCCCCCAACTGCGCCAGACCATATTCGACGTAGTAGAACGGAATCTGGAAGATGTGCAGCTTGCGATGCCAGCCGGTCGCCTTGGCGTCTTCCAAGCCGCTGTAGTCGATCCCCGGCATGAAGCGATCCCACTGTTCCGCCCAGACGCGGTCGCAGTTGGCGGGATTCATCGCTTCTTCGGCGTGCGTGTAAACCCAGTGCTGGAAGGCATCGACGACCGCCATGTAGGGCCAGAACAGAATGATGCTCTCGAGGTGTTCGACGCGGACGCGCGCGGCTTCTTCCTGACTGGCATAGAACCCGCCCTCATCGACCGTGAAGTACGGCGCGGCGAGCAGTTCCATCGACATCGACGCCACTTCGGCGAACTCGATCGGCACGTCGACCTGCTGGTACTCCGGCAGCGTCGCTTCCTCGAACGCGTGGAAGGCGTGACCGCCCTCGTGCAGCAGCGTCTGCACGTCGTCGTGGATGCCGACGGCGTTCATGAAGATGAACGGGCGCTTGACGACGTTAAACGTCGTGCAGTAGCCGCCCGGCGCTTTGCCCTTGCGGTTGGCGAGGTCGAGCAGCCCCTCTTGGCGCATCGTTTCGAAGTACTTGCCGAGCTGCGGGTCGACGCGCTCGAACATTTGCAGGGTGGTCGCTTCGAGCGTTTCCGTGTCCGCGAACGGGCGCAGCGGATCACGGTTTTCGGGGTCGACGTTCAAGTCCCACGGGCGGAGCGTTTCGACGCCGAGACGGCGGCGGCGGCGTTCGTAGAGGCGAGTCGCCGCCGGGACGACGACTTCCTCGATCGCGCGGTGGAAGTTCAGGCAGTCTTCGGGCGTGTAGTCGAAGCGCTTGAATTCGCGCCAGCGGTAGGCGCGGAAGTCCGGCATGTCGGCGTTTGTTGCCATCTGTCGGCGCAGCGTGAGGAAACGCCCCCACAGCTCGTTGAGCTTTTCGCGGTCTTGCAGCTGGCGGGTGTCGGCAGCGCGCCACGCCGCCTCGCGCCGCGCGCGGTCGGTGTCCTGATAGACCGGCTTCAACTGCGCCAGCGTCCGCTCCTGACCTTCCCACTCGACGGTTTGCGCGCCGATGATCTGGTCGTACTCTGTGCCGAGCTTGCCTTCTTCGGTTTGCAGCTCAAGGTTTTCTTCGCGGAACAGTTCGGCTTCGGTGCGCATGTTGCGCAGCGGAATTTCGAAGCCTGCCGGCTGCAATCCGCTCGCCAGCAGCTTTTCCTTCAGCTTCTGGGCGGCGGACTGCACCGGCGGGATGATGTGTTCAAGATAGGCGTGGTACGCCTGCACCGCCGCTTCGTCGGTCGTGTCGATGGACATGGCGACGTAGAGGCGCGAAATGCTCTCTTCGACCAGATCGTCGATTCTTGCCCAGTCGTTCAGCCAGTCGATCGCGTTGGCGTCGTTCAGCTCACGCGCTTCAAGGTCTTTGTAGTACGGTTCAATCCGTGACCATTCCCACGTCTTGAAATCCTGCACGTCCTTCGGGAGTTGAGCAAACATGCGTTCTATCCTTGGTGTTCGAGATTTCCCAAAGGATAGCGCGAATCGAGTGGTAAGGAAAGTCCAAAACGGTTCACTTCTGCCCGAAACGCAAGGGGCGCATGCCGTTGAGCGTCACCACTAGCAGCATGCCGACGTCCGCCGCGATCGCCGCCCAGAGTGACGTCAAGCCGAGCAGCGCCAGCACGATGATCACCGCCTTGACGCCGAAGCTGAGGACGATGTTCTGTCGGATGATGTCGCGCGCGAACCGCGATAGCCCGATCGCAAATGGAAGCTGGCGCAGGTCGTCAGCCATCAGCGCGATGTCCGCCGTTTCGAGCGCCTGCGCGCTGCCCGCGCCGCCCATCGCCACGCCGAC
>JAEVZT010000073.1 GCA_023392115.1 Chloroflexota bacterium | reverse complement strand
GAAGTCTCGCTTGTCAACACGTACAGTTCGCCGTTCGCGTCCTCGCCAAACCCGAGGACGTTCGCGCCGATGCGACCGTTCTCCATACCGGCGACGGTGATCTCGCCCCATGCCCACATGCCGCCGTCTTCGGAAGCCTCCGCCCAGAGCAGCGTTCCATCGGGCGACCCGTCACCACCGGACGTGTAGTCGCCGAAGATGTAATAGCCTTCGAGATCGGGCATAGCGCCGCCCCGGTAGACATAGCCGCCGACGACCACAACCCCCACCTCGTCATGCGTGTACTCGACGATGGGATCGATCAACGGATCGCCGTTCGCTCCTGTTCCCGGGCATTCCGCGGGCGCGACTTCCGGGCTGTCGGGATCAAAGCAGTGAGTGCCTTCCTTGATGTTCCAACCGAAATTCCCGCCGGCAGTGATGATACTCACTTCTTCGTAGATTTCCTGTCCGGCGTCGCCGGCAAACAACTCGCCGTTTCCACCGCGATCAAACGAGATGTGATACGGGTTGCGCAGCCCATAAGCGTAGATTTCGGGCGCGACATTCTCCTGACCGACGAAGGGGTTATCCTCCGGGATGGTGTAGCTGCCGGGTTCACCGTTCACGTCGATGCGCAGGATACTGCCGTGCAGGTTGCTCAAGTCCTGCGCATTGCCGATTTCCGGCGTGTGCCCTTCCCCAGTGTCGTTCCCGCCGCCACCATCGCCGATTGGAATGTACAGGTAGCCGTCTGGACCAAAGGTGATGTGTCCCGCATTGTGATTGAACTGCGGCTGATCGATCTGCAAGACGGTCTTGAGGGAAGCGAGGTCGCCCACGTTGGGATCATCAGCTGAGACGTTGAATTCGGCGACGACATTCGTGTGATCCCATCCAGCGGGCGCTTCGGCGCGCAGCGGCGCGGTGTAGTAGACGAAGAAGCGCCCGTTGTTCGCGTAATCCGGATGAAAGGCGAGCCCCAGCACCCCGCGCTCATCGTAGTCTGTTCTCAGAGGGATGATCTGACCGCTGAGGTCAAGGAACGGGTCGGGCAGCAGTTCGCCTTCCGCCGAAACAATCCAAATCATGCCCGCTTGATCGACGACGAACAACCGACCGCTCCCATCATTCGGGCTGGTGAGCGCAACAGGCGCCGACAACCCCTCGGCGACTAATTCGACGCCGACGGTATATGTTTCGCTTTCTTCTTGGGCAAATGCGGGAAGCAGCACAGAAAACGAACCGACGAAGAGCGCAAGAATGACGCATAGCATCATCCGACGACGGACGGCACGAGTTACCATTGGTCTGAGCCTCCAACTAAGTCGGACTTGTTGCAGCGGCGCATGCTCCATGACTCTAACAACGAGAGCGCGATGGGTGCTAGATTGCGAATCACATGAACAGTGAATGAGAAAGGCAAAAGGGGCGTTACGGCACCGCACAGGTTGCACAACCACAGCAGTTCGGCTGATAATCACGGGCAGTTTGGAAGGAGCAGGCAAGAGGATCAAATGTTGATCATACTGGATGCAGACGAGACACTCGTGCGCGCGGTCGAGGGAATTAAGCTGCCAAACCGCCTCAGTGAGCAGGAATTGATCCCCGGCGTGGTCGAGCGCTGTGCTGCACTGCGCCGCGACGGGCACCGGCTGGCAATCGCGTCAAATCAGGCGGGAGTCGTGCTCGGCTATGGCGCGCTCGAAGACGCAGTTGAACGTATCAGCTGGCTCGCCCGACAGGTAGGCGCTGAACACTGGCTCATCTCCACTTGGCACAAGCGCAGCAGGCAGCAGATTCGGCATGACCCCGAAAACGGCGTCAGCTACAGCCCATTCTTCCGCAAGCCGCAGCCGGGGATGCTCATGTGGCTGATGCTCCGGCTGGAGTCGCCGGTTACGGATACCATGTTCGTCGGCGACAGCCCGGAAGATCAGGCAGCGGCGATCGGCGCGGGCGTCCGCTTCGAGTGGGCGAAGGATTTCTTTGCCTCATGAACCACGTCCTGCCTGATGTCCTTGCTCCAAACCTGCGAGTCGTGTTCTGCGGCACGGCTGCCGGGCACGAATCGGCGCGCAGGGCAGCGTATTATGCCCACCCGGGCAACAAATTCTGGCGGACGCTCTACCAGATCGGCTTGACGCCGCGCCAACTGCTACCGTCCGAATACGCAGCGGTTCTGAATTACGGGATCGGCTTGACCGATCTCGCCAAGTTCGTTTCCGGTGGTGACGATCAATTGAAGCCCGCCGATTTCAATGTCGACGCGCTCAAGCAGAAGATCACGCAAGTCGCACCGCGCGCTCTCGCCTTCACCAGCAAGAACGCGGGCAGCATTTTCTATGGCTCGAAAAAGATCGGACTTGGTCGCCAGCCGATGCCATTCGCAGAAACGACGGTGTTTGTCCTGCCCTCGCCTTCCGGATTGGCGATACGCTCGTGGAATGTGGACTACTGGCGGGAAGTCGCCGACTTTGTCACAAATGAGTCGACTTGAGGCTTTGTCGGCACAGAGCACATCGACCCTGCCCCGATGTTACACACATCAAGCCTGAGCATCTCGACTGGTTGGCGTCCGCCGCAAAATGACAATCTGTCGTCGACCTACCTTGAACTTTTCCACTCGCTGATAGCCTTCGTGATCGACCTTGGTGGACTTCGCAGAAGCGACAGCAACGACTGCCTTAGGTGCCAAGTTGGGCAGCAGCGCGTCGAGCAGGAGGTATACGGGATCCTGTCCCGACGTGAGCGCAAGGGAGTCAGAATCCCAGCTTGAGCGCCAGCCGTACGGAATATCCGCGATGACTAGATCAGGCTTTTCGCCAGCTAAGCCAGCGCTGATGGCTTGCCTATCCGTCGCGTCGGCGCGGAATATCACGGTATTGATGGCATGTTCCTTCAAGAATAACAGCAGCTGCTGTCGCAGGGTTCGCGCGTTCATCAAAGCGGCTGCGTGAGACTGCTTACGGTACTGATCATGCAGCATTGTAAGTTCTTGAATTCGTTTCTCTATGCCTGAAACGTGGAGCAGCGAGAGGTTTCGTGTCGCCAGCGATACCGCGCCTTCCGTGATGTCGGAAGCGTAGATACGATCAATGCTGTCCCAGTTGAAGTATGCAAGCG
>JAEVZT010000012.1 GCA_023392115.1 Chloroflexota bacterium | reverse complement strand
GACGGACTTCTGTGCCGCCGTCCCATTATTCCACAGGCGGAGCAGGTCTTTGGCGTAGAGCAAGCCCTTGATGTTGTCGACGTCTTCTTCATAAACCGGAATGCGCGAATGCCCGCTTTCGAGCAGCGTCGTCACGGCTTCCGCCAACGGCGTTTCAATGTTGACCGCCGTCAAGTCGGGGCGCGGCACCATGACTTCGCGCGCCAGCGTTTCGCCAAACTGAAGTACGGAGTAGATCATCTCTTTCTCGTCGTCTTCAATCGTGCCGCCGCGCTGCCCGACGTCAACCAGCGACATGATCTCCTCTTCCGTGACCGACTTGGAGATCACTTCGCCGCCGGTGACTTGCGAAACCGTGTTGCTCAGGCTGCGCAGGACGGCGACGAGCGGGCTGAGGATCAGCATGACGGCGCGCGTCGGGATGGTGATGACCGGTGCCAGTTGGTCGGCGTAGGTCACGCCGATGGCTGACGGGAACAGGTCGCCGAGAATGTAGGTGACAAGGGCGACGGGCAGCAGCACGGCGATATAGCCGAGTTCGGGGATGATCTGGTCGCCCGCCGCCGCGCGCGCTTCGATCAGCGGCTCGGCGAGGAACACCGTCGCAATGGCGACGATGGCAAATTTCACCAGAGTGACAAATACCTGCGCTGTAATGTAAAGTCGAGAGAGGTCGCCCGAAAGCTGAAGCGTGCGGTTGGCGCTCTTGTCGCCTTCATCGGCGCGTTCCTTGAGCGCAGTGCGGCGGGTGTTGGTCAGCGCCGCGTAAGACATTTCCATCCCACCGTGAATGACGATCAGGATGATTAGCAGTAATATACTGGAAATACTGCCGTCTTCCAATGTATCTGTTCCTTTACTATGCCAGCCGAACGCAAAAAGACCGGGGTACGAATTGTGTAACCCGGCGCGTGAATCAAAACTTGTCTGAAGCTACTTAGGGGCGGCTGGTCTTGATCGGTCACTATCGTTTCGTCGTATTTGATGAAACAATTCAGTAAATTCTACCATAATCGATAATCGTTACGCAAGGGACTCTGTTTGATTCCATAAACGTTAATCTGGACTTCAAAGCGAGTCCGTGAATGAGCGTGCTCCTACGAGGGCGAGGGACGTCAATGGACGCGTATTTCGACGCGCTGCGCGAATTGGTGCAGCCGATCCGCGCAGCCGACCTGCCGCAAACGCTTGAGCCGATGCGACACCTGCTCGACAGGCTCGGCAGCCCGCACGAGCGCTTCACGCCGATCGTCGTCGCCGGGTCGACGGGCAAGGGGACGACGTGCCGCGACCTCGCCGCGCTGCTCGGCGGGGCGGGCATAAAGACCGGACTGTACACGAGCCCGCATTTACACCTGTTTCGCGAGCGATTCGTTGTCGACGGCGAGATGATCGAGCAGGCGGCACTGGTCGAGGCGTGGCGCGTCGTCCGCGCCGCCGAGCAGCACGTCGACCACCGTTTCAGCACGTTCGAGTCGGGGACGGCGCTGGCGCTGTGGTGGTTCGCGCAGCAGCCGGTCGATGTCGCCGTGCTCGAAATCGGGCTAGGCGGGCGCTTCGACGCCGTCAACATCGTCGCCAACCGCCTCGCCTTGCTGACGCCGATTGAGTTGGAACACGCCGCCATGCTCGGCGGGACACTTGAGACTATCGCATGGCATAAGGCGGGGATCATTCAGCCGGGCGGTACAGCGATCAGCGCGCCGCAGGTTGATGCCGTTCGCGCTGTGCTGGAACGGGAAGCCGGGTCGCAGGGCGCGCGCCTGATCTTCGAAGAAGGTCATCTGGCGCGGGCTGCCTACCACCTGCTGGCGCGGGAAAAGCGTCTCGAATCGCTGCCCGCCGATCCGATCGCCGTGCCGATCGCGCTACCGGGACGCAGGGAGATCATCGACCGGAACGGGCGCGAGATCGTGATCGACGGCGGGCACACGCCGGAAGCGGCGCGGGCGCTGCGCCAGTTCACAGGTGATCGTTCGGCGCTGGTGATCGTCGGCATGCTGCGCGATAAAGCCGTCGAACCGTTCGTGCGCGTTTTCGACACGCCCGAAAACCAGCTTGTCGGGACGCAGCCGCCCGCCGACCGCGCCCTAAGACCTGACGAACTGCTTGGGCGTTTTCAGCCGCAGCACGCGCGCTGGACGATCGCGCCATCGCTCGAAGCGGCGCTCGATTCGGCACTGACCGCCGATCAGCCGCTGGTGATCATCACCGGATCGCTGCGGCTGGCAGCCGCCGCCCGCGAGCATTTCGGCATGCTCTCCGCCGAAGAACTGGCAGAAGCACAGGCGACGCGCGCGATCTTCGACGGCGAAAGTTACCGGCGGAAGCTGGAATAAGGACTGCCTGCAAACAGGGATTCATGCAACCTCACCCCGCACAACCTGCGGTCGTGCTGCCCCTCTCCATATGGTTGAAGACGGAACACATTTAATAATGATGGGCTTTGTGCCGCCGTAGGCTCAAAGCCTACGGCTGTTTCAACCCCCTGTAAGCCCGCTCAAGCGGGCTGTTCAGCCC
>JAEVZT010000203.1 GCA_023392115.1 Chloroflexota bacterium | reverse complement strand
GGGTGGGGTCGCTAGTGCTGATCAACTATCGGAAAGCCGTACTAGCCGTTCTCGCTATTATGAACCGCGATTGCTGTCGAAGCTGCCGCGGTCACTGTCGTTGCTAGGAGTGCTGCCGCGGTTGCTGTCGATGCTGCGCCGGTTGCTGGGAGGGTCGCTGTCGTTGGCGCTGGTGCTGCCGCGATTGCTGTCAAAGCTGTCACGATTGTCGTTGAAACCACCGCGATTGTCGTTGAAGCTGCCCCGATTATCGTTGAAACCACCCTGATTGTCATTGAAGCTGCCACGATTGTCGTTGAAGCTGCCGCGGTTGTCGTTGGAGTTGCCGCGGTCGCTGCCGCGATTGTCGGCAACCAGCGGGCGCGGGACGAACAACGTTGTACCCGTGATCAGCAGGCGTACATCGCTGATGCAGTTGACGCGCGCGAGTTCGGCGAGACTGCTGCCGGAGCGGGCGGCAACGCCGGATAGCGTATCTCCTGAGCGAATGGTGTAGGTTGTCCAGCCAGCGGGCGCAGCGGTCACACACGCCGCATCGTCATCATCATCATCACTTGACAGGCGAATTTCACGCGCGACCAACTGCCCGTTCGCCAGCGTCACGCGCGCTCTGACCTGCGCGCCAAGCACGAGCTGTCCTTCGATCTGCGCGCTTGTTGCGTCAATCGTCAGCCCTGAGACGACAATCGCGTTGTCGGCGGTTGAGGTCAGCGTGCCGCGAATCTCGAAATCATCGTCCGACGCGAGCGGCGCGTTCGGGTCACGGCTCGTCGCGCCGCTGACGACTCGTTCAACATCGCGCGCGATCCAGCGACCATCGTCGCCGCGCGTAGCAGCTATGCGGACGACATTGCCGACGCTCAAGCCCGCATCGACGGTCGCGCTTGTGATGTCAATCGTCGCGCCGCCGACCGTCAGCGATCCGCCGGTCGCGCTGCTCAGGACGCCGACGATCTCAGTTTCGCCGGGTCGCAGGCTCGAGAGGGCATTGACTGCGCTGGCGCGGATCACGTTGCCCGCGTCGAGCGTTCCTTCGACCACGACTTCCGCGCCGACCTGAAGCGCTGTATTGATCTGGGCGCTGCTTACGTCGATCACCTGCCCGTTGACGGTGATCGTGTTGGTATCCATTGCATCGATGACGCCGAGGAATCTGACGGAAGTTGTCGTCGTGGGATCTGTCTGGGCAAGCGCAAGCCCGGCAAGGCTCAGGCTGACCACCAGACACAGCAGCAGTAATCGAAGGGGACGATGCTTGGTCATGGGGATAGTTCCTCTCTTTGAAAACCGTCATTACCTATACGACTGGAAAACCGCCGAAAAGTTGCGGTGAATTCGGCGAAGTCTTCCGTACTATACAATATTGCATTCCATATTGCACGAATTTAACATTAGGGTTCTGTTTACGTTCACGGGATCGCGGTTATACTCTGACGGCAGTAGAGAAAGGTGGAACTTCATGAAACTGACGATCATCGGCGGCGCGGGTGTTCGGACTCCCAGTCTGGTCAGAGCATTGGTGCGGCGCGCGCAGCGTCTCGATCTCCAAGAAGTCTGGTTGATGGACAATGATGCCGACAAACTCAACCTGATCGGCGATCTGGTGTTGATGCTGGCGGAGCAGCAGGGAGCGTCGTTTAAGATCGTCCTGAGTACGGACGCGCGCGAATCGCTGCGCGAAGCGAGTCACGTCATCACGACGATTCGCCCCGGCTTAGAACAGGGGCGGGCAGTTGACGAGCGTATCGCCTTCAAGCATGGCGTTCTGGGGCAGGAGACGACCGGCGCGGGCGGCTTTGCGATGGCGATGCGCAGCATCCCGGCGATCCTCGACTATGCGCGGACGCTGGCGGAAGTCGGCGCGCCGGACGCGTGGCTCTACAACTTCACCAATCCCGCTGGACTGGTCGCGCAGGCGCTCCATGACTCCGGCATCGAGCGCGTCGTCGGCATCTGCGACAGCGCCAACGGCGCGCAGCACGCCGTCAGCCGGTTCATGAACGTGCCGCTTGAATGCGTCCATCATGAGGTATATGGCTTGAATCACCTGTCGTGGACGCGGAGCGTGTGCGTCGAAGGCTGCGGCTACGACAGCGAGGAAGTCCTCGCCGCCCTGCTCGATAACCCGGAATTTATCGCCGCGACGCATATGTCGATGTTCGATCCCGGTCTGCGCGCTTGGCAGGGGATGTACCTGAATGAGTACCTGCATTACTACTACCACCGTCACGAGGCGCTGGAGGCGCTGAATGCTAAGTCGGAGACGCGCGGCGAGCAGATTGTTCGCCTGAATCACGAACTTCTCGATCGGCTGCGCGCGACGAGCGACCGCGACGAGAAGCTGAGCATTTACCGCGACGTGATGGGACAGCGTCACGCGACCTACATGGCGCACGCCAAAACGGATAAGGGGCAGCGCGCGCCGGCTGAAGTGTCAGAAATCGAAGAGGATGAAGGCTATGCCGGGGTGGCGTTGGGCTGCGTTGAAGCAATCGTCAACAATACGCCGCTGTATACCGGGCTGAACGTGCCGAACAACGGCGCGATCGACGGCATGCGCGACGACGACGTTGTCGAGGTCAGCTGCTGGATCGACGCGGACGGCATCCGCCCGATCCGTATCGGCGCTGTGCCCGAACACCAGTACCTGCTGATGCGCGATGTCAAGCTGTACGAGCGATTCGGCGTGCAGGCGATCCTCAAGCGCTCGCGCCGGCTGGCGACGGAAGCGCTCACGGTTCATCCATTGATCGGTTCATACCCTCTGGCGCGGGCGCTGGTCAACGAGTACGTCGAGGCGCATCGTCAGTTGATCGGGGATTGGCAGTAACACCGTTTTAGTGGATTTCGAAGCGTTCGAAATTGCCCGCCGCCGCCAACCACTCGGTTTGCACGTTGGAGACGCGCGCGGCGGGCGGTCCACGATGGAGAAAATCGAGCAGGCGTTGAAGCTGCGCGCGTTCGCCTTCGGCGGTGACTTCGACCGAACCGTCGGGCAGGTTGCGCACCCAGCCGGTCACGCCGATCTCAAACGCTTTGCGCAGTGTTTCGTAGCGAAAACTCACCCCTTGGACGTGTCCGCGAACAATTGCGTGAAGCCGCTGCATCGTCGTTCCTTCTCCTCAGCGTAGTCGATGGCGCTGTCCACGCGCCCCTCTTTTTCATTATTCTTCATTGTAATTTAGTCCGTGAAAAACGTCACGCACAATTGTGTACGGATAGCAGCATCGAGGCTTGATGCGTTACGCTATTGTCAAGCGCAAAATTGTGTCATCTTATAGGAGCGAAGTATGTCTCGCACTCGTGTTTTGATTATGGGCGCGGCTGGGCGCGATTTTCATAATTTCAATGTCTACTTCCGCGACAACGAGGCTTATGAAGTAGTCGCCTTCACCGCCACACAGATTCCCGGCATGGGCGGGGGGCGTTACCCGGCGGATCTCGCGGGGCGGCTGTACCCTGAAGGCATCCCGATTTACGATGAAGTCGAGCTTGATACCCTGATTCACCAGCACAACATCGAGCAGGTGATCTTCGCCTACAGTGACGTGAAGCACGAATACGTCATGCATAAGGCGTCGCAGGTGCTGGCTGCGGGGGCGGATTACCGCCTGATGGGCTTGAACAGCACGCAGATTCGCAGCACCCGCCCGGTGATCTCGATCTGCGCGGCGCGCACCGGCAGCGGCAAGAGCCAGACCTCGCGCGCGATCGTCTCGCTGCTTCAGGAGCGCGGGCTGCGCGTCGTTGCCATCCGCCACCCGATGCCGTATGGCTATCTCGCGGCGCAGGCGGTGCAGCGCTTTGCGACGTACGACGATCTCGACAAGCACGAAACGACGATCGAGGAGCGCGAAGAATACGAGCCGTACATCGATCGCGGCGCTATCATCTTCGCCGGCGTTGACTACGAGGCGATTCTGCGCCGCGCCGAAGCGGAAGCCGACGTGGTTATCTGGGACGGCGGCAACAACGACACGCCGTTCTACGCATCCGACTTGCACATCGTCGTCGTCGACCCGCACCGACCGGGGCATGAGTTGATCTACCATCCCGGCGAAACGAACTTGCGCATGGCGGACATCGTCGTCATCAACAAGATTGACACCGCCGATTACGCCAATGTGCTCAAGGTGCGCGACAACATTCAGTCGGTCAACCCCAATGCCATTGTCCTCGAGGCGGCGTCGCCGATCTTCGTCGACGACCCGCTGGCGATTCGCGGCAAGCGCGTCCTCGTCATCGAAGACGGTCCCACGCTGACACATGGCGAAATGGGCTACGGCGCGGGCGTGATCGCCGCCAAACGTTTCGGCGCGGCGGAAATCGTCGATCCGCGCCCGTTCGCCGTCGGTTCGATCGCGGCGACGTATGCCAAATACCCAACGACCGGCGCGGTGCTGCCGGCGATGGGTTACGGCTCGGAACAGATCGGCGACCTCGAAGCGACGATCAACGCGACGGCTGCCGATCTCGTCCTCGCCGCCACGCCGATCGACTTGACGCGCTTGGTCAAGGTGTCGCTGCCGATGATGCGCGTCCGCTATGAGCTGCAGGTCGTCGGCACGCCGACCCTTGAATCGGTGCTTGACGAGAAGCTGGCAGTTTTGGGATAAAGATCACGGCAAGAGATGTCCTTTTCCACTGGACATCCGTCACACCGGCGCTTTACGGTAGAGATGAAGACAGTGCAAATCATGCGGCGATTTGCACTGTACTCGCATCGTCTACGGAAAGGAGTAGGTGTGATGACAGACCAGACTCCCAACCGGGAACACCTCCTTGAGGCGCTCAACCGCACGGTCGCCGATGCAGCCGCGTATCTGTGCTGTGTTGATGAGACGCTGTCCGACGGACACCAGACGGCGCGCGGCGTGCTCGCGCAAATGGTGTACTGGCACGAGCAGTACCTTTCGATCGCCAAGGCGATCTTGGAGGGTCGCAAGCCGGAACTGAGGCAGGGCACCTACGAGTCGATCAATGCGATTGCCCGGCAGCGATACGCTGCTGAGCCGCAGACGTTTCTGGCGAGCAGGTTAGCCGCCGTCCAGCATGAACTTGACGAGTACCTGCGCGCGATTCCGGACTGGTCGGTGAACTTCCCGGTCAAGCACGACAGCGGCTTTTGCACGCTGGGCGAGCGCGTTCGGTTGATTGAGGAGCACATCCGCAACCGGGTGACGATCCTCAAGCGTGCCGAAGCCGCTCCAAGGCGCGTGAAACACGCCGCGCCTGAACTGTAGAAAAACAGTTTCTGTCTTTGTGGCACAGAGGCAAGCGAACCGCTTGCCTCTGTGCGTTTTTCGGGGCTATAGTTAACGGCGCTGGCTGAAGGAGAGAAGATGTTGAACATCCGTCGTGCCCCGTTTGCCACTTTGCTGATGTTAATTGCGCTCGGCGTGTTCGCGCCGATCACCCACGCTGCCTTTCCGGTCGCGCAAGTTCCGCCCGGCGTCGACCTGTTCGTCCCGGAAATCTTGTCGGTTCGACCGCACGATCCGAACGCGTTCACACAGGGGCTGCTGCTCCACGATGGGCTGCTCTACGAAAGCACCGGTCGCTACGGGGAGTCAACGCTGCGTGAGGTTGACCCGGAGACGGGCGAAGTTCTGCGCCAGCACGAGCTTGTGCCATCGCTGTTCGCCGAAGGGCTGGCGCTGGTCGACGACCGCCTGATCCAGATCACATGGCAGGAACGTTCGGCGTTGGTTTACGACCTCGACACCTTCCGCTTCGAGCAGTCCTTCTCGTATCGGGGCGAAGGCTGGGGCTTGTGCTACGACGGCGAATCGCTTTACATGAGCGACGGCAGCGACGTGATCACCGTCCGCGACCCGGAAAACTTCCGCGTCCTCGACACGCTCAACGTCACGTTTGGCGATCAGCCGCTGGTGCAGATCAACGAGTTGGAGTGCGTCGACGACTCGATCTACGCCAATGTCTGGCAGACGGATTTCATCGTGCGGATCGACAAGTGGAGCGGCGTGGTTGATGGCTTGATCGACCTGCGCGGGCTGCTCGCGCCTGAAGATCGCCCGGCTGATCCCGGCGGCGTCCTCAACGGCATCGCCTATGACCCCGAAAGCGAAACGTTCCTGATCACCGGTAAGCTGTGGTCGCAGTTGTTCGAGGTGCGCTTCATCCCCTACGAGCCGTAGAACAGGGCTGAACAACCTCTGGGACTTTGAAGGCTTGTTCGGTATTGATGTTCGCTCTGTTCCCGCCTGTTTCAACCTCACCCTGCTTGCTTCGCAAGCC
>JAEVZT010000556.1 GCA_023392115.1 Chloroflexota bacterium | reverse complement strand
CATGTGCCCCGACGACGGGTTGGTGATGCAGATCCACGTCGGCTCGTACCGCAATCATAACCCTGTCATCTTCGAGCGCTTCGGGCGCGACAAGGGCGCTGACATGCCGATCGCGTCGGAGTTCACGCGGGCACTCAAGCCGCTGCTCGACGACGTGGGCAGCAGCCCGAACGTAACGATCATCCTTTTCAATCTTGACGAGACGACCTACAGCCGCGAGCTTGCGCCGCTGGCAGGGCATTACCCGGCGCTGCGCCTTGGTCCGCCGTGGTGGTTCTTCGACAGCCTGTACGGCATGCGCCGCTTTTTTGAAAGCGTCGTCGAAACGGCGGGTATCTACAACACCGCCGGGTTCAATGACGACACCCGCGCCTATCCGTCGATTCCGGCACGGCATGACGTGTGGCGGCGGGCGAGCGCCGATTGGTTGGCAGGGCTTGTCGCGCGACATATCGTCGACGAGGAAGACGCGGCGGACATGATGCGCGATCTTGCCTATAATCTGGCGAAGCAGGCGTACCGGCTCGACTCATAGCGACAAACGGGATGGATTGATGTCAACACAGCTTTTTGATCTCACCGGCAAGGTCGCCGTCGTCACCGGCGGCACGGGCGCGCTCGGCAAGGGAATGTGCATGGGATTGGCGGAAGCCGGCGCGACGGTTGTCGTGCTGGCGCGCAATCAGGAGAAGATTGACGCGCTTGTCAACGAGATCCGCGAGTCGGGTGGCAGCGCGTCAGGCATCAGCGCCGACGTAATGGATAAGGCGGCGCTCGAAGCGGCGGCGCGGCGCGTGCTCGATGAACACGGGCGGGTCGACATCCTCGTCAACGGCGCGGGCGGAAACAAGCCGGAAGCCACTGCCGTCCCCGGCGAGCGCACATTCTTCGACCTGCCGCCCGCCGCGCTGCAAGGCGTTTTCGACCTGAATTTCACGAGCGCGGTGCTGGCGTCACAGGTCTTTGGCGGCGCGATGGTCGCTCAGGGGAGCGGCGCGATCGTCAACGTGTCGTCGATGGCGTCAGTAAAAATTCTGACCCGCGTTGTCGCCTACGGCGCTGCCAAAGCCGCGCTCAACAATTTCACCCAGTGGCTTGCCGTTTACATGGCGCAGGAACACAGCCCCGACATCCGCGTCAACGCGATCGCGCCCGGCTTCTACGTCGGCGAACAAAACCGCTTCCTGCTGTTCGACCGGGACAGTGGCGACCTGACGCCGCGCGGCAGCAGCATCATCCAGACGACACCAATGCGGCGCTTTGGCGAACCTGATGATCTGGTCGGCACGCTCGTCTGGTTGTGCAGCGATGCATCAAGATTCGTCACAGGGATCGTCGTGCCTGTCGACGGCGGTTTTAGTGCCTTCAGCGGCATCTGAGGCAGCGTGTCCGCATTTCCACACGGTAAAGATTGGTGGTATGCAGCAGTAAGCGGCTAAACTATACCATTCTGCCCGAAGGAATCAGGTAGAATTCACAGAGTGATCCCTAAATGGACTCGTCTGGATGAAAAAACGCATCTGCATCATTTCGCTGTCGCTGCCGATCGAAACCGATATTCGAACGATTAAGCAGGTTGAATACCTCGCGCCGCATTTCGACCTGACGCTGATCGGCTACGGGAATCCGGAACGCGTTCTGCCTTTCCTTGCCCAGTGGAAGGCGATCGATCGCAGTGAGTCGCAGGTGCGTAAGCTCTTCGAACGCGGCTTGGTTTTTGCCGGAAAGGTTGTGCCTGCGCTGTATGATGTGTGGTACAGCCAGCGCCCGCGTTACCGGCAGGCGCTGGACTACGCACGCGAGAGCCGGGCGGATGCGTTTCTCGCCGACGATTGGGCAGCAATCCCGATCGCGGCGCAGGCGGCGGATCATGGGCAGCCGATCATCTTTGACGCCGACGAATATTGGCCCGGTGAGGTCGAGAGTGATCGGTTGTGGAAGGTGTTCTTCTCACCGCTGATCACTCATACCCTGAACAACTACGCGAAGCATGTCACCGGATCGACCACCGTATCACGTCCGCTGGCGCGTCGCTACAAAGAGGTTTTTGGACTCGACCCGATCCTCGTCTACAACGCGCCGAAACCGGCTGCCGTTGAGGAACGCGACGTTGACCCTGATCACATCCGCCTGATTCATCAGGGAAGCCCGGTTCCGAACCGCCGTCTTGAGATCATGATCGAGGCGCTGGCAAAAACAGACTCGCGTTTCACGCTTCACCTGATGCTGACCGGGGCGCAAGACGACCCCTACCTGATGCACTTGAAGCAGCTTGCCAACACGATCGCGCCCGGAAGGGTCACGTTTCAGCCGCCGGTCTATCCAACGGAGATCGTGTCGACGATCGCCAACTACGACATCGGCATCAGCGTGATCCCCCCGGCGACATTCACTTACCACGTCGCGCTGCCAAATAAGCTGTTCGAGTCTATCGTCGCCGGGCAGCCTGTGATCGTCGGTCCGTCGCCAGCAATGGCGGAACTTGTCACAGAATACGGGGTTGGCTGGGTGACCGCAGGCTTTGAAGCTGCTGATCTGGCGGCGGTTTTGAACAGCTTGACGCCCGCCGACATCAATGTCAAACGCCGTAATGCCCGCGAAGCGGCGAAAACACTCAATGCCGACGTCGAGATGCAGAAACTTGTCGATCTGTTCTCGCGGCTTCTGGAAAGCAAATCAGTCCATCATGCGTAAGCGGATTTGCATCATCTCGTACTCGCCGATCAAGCATGACGCGCGCGTGCTGCGGCAGATCGAATACCTCGCGCCGCACTACGACGTGATGGTCATCGGGCATGGCGAGCAGCCCGACATCCCGGGTGTAAAGTGGCGGTTGTTCCCTTACCGGGACACGCTGCTGTCGAAAGTGATCAGGAATGGTTTACAGATTGTCGGGCGTGCCATACCCGCCGCCTACGATCTGCTCGAAATCAGCCGAGAGCGTTACTGGAAAACGATACGGTTGATCGCAGCGGAAGGCGGCGCACATGCGTTTCTCGCCGATGACCTGACGGCGCTTTCTGTCGCCGCCCATGCGGCGCGGCGCTACGGCGCGAAGCTGGTGTTCGATGCTCACGAATATTCGCCGCTTGAACAGGAGACGCCAAAGTTCAAGCGGCTGGAAACGCCGTACAGGACGTATCTGCTTCGTAAGTACGCAAAGCGCGCCGATACGACGATGACCGTCTGCGCGCCAATCGCAGAGCGCTACACCCATGAGTTCGGGTTTCATCCGCAAGTCGTGATGAACGCGCCGAAGATGGGCAATGCGCCGGATCATCCGATTGCGGCGGATCGGATCCGGCTGGTCAATCACGGAATGCTGCAGCCCGAACGCAGGACTGAGGCGATGATAGCTGCGCTGGGGTTGACGGAGAGCCGTTTTGAACTTCATTTTGTGCTCATGGGAAGCGCCGAGTATCTTGAGCGGCTGAAACGCATGGGCGAAGAAATTGCGCCGGGGCGTGTATTTTTTCACGATCCGCTACCAGCGGTGGAAATTGTTCCGCATATCGCACAGTACGATCTCGGTATTTTCATGCTGCCGCCCACAACTTACAATTTCGATGTCGCGCTGCCCAACAAGTTCTTCGATTTCATCTCGGCGGGACTCGGCGTGGTGATTGGTCCCTCGCCGTCGATGGCGCAGATCGCACAGGAACATGGTTTCGGCTGTGTTGCGCCGTCATTCGAGCCGGAAGCGGTTGCCAACCTGTTGAACTCGCTCACCGTCGAGCAGATCATGATCATGCGTGCAAATGCGCGAGAGGCGGCGAGCACGCTCAACGCCGACGTCGAAATGGCGAAGGTCGTGCGGATATTTGATGACCTGTTCAGTGAAACGGATAGTAGTCGGGACTGACGATGTGTGGAATTGCCGGGATTTATCGATTGGACGGCGGCGCGGTTGATCCGCGATGCGCACTACAAGCGGCGCATCAAATGCGCCATCGGGGACCCGACGGCGAAGGTTATCTGCTGCTGAACACGGCGAGCGGGGAACGCAGCCTGCGTAATGGGCCCGACACGCCGCCAAATATCCAGCATCCGATGGTCGATGCGCCCGCACCGTTCATGCCCGATCTGATTCTGGCGCATCGCCGCCTAGCGATCATCGACCTGTCGCCAACCGGGCATGAGCCGATGACGGTCGCCGGGGAGCACCTGTGGCTGACGTTCAACGGCGAAATCTACAACTACCTCGAGCTGCGCGACGAACTCAAGACGATGGGCTGCGTCTTCCAGACGGAGAGTGACGCCGAAGTCCTGCTGCAAGCCTATGACGTGTGGGGTGTTGACTGCCTTAACCGCTTTATCGGCATGTTCGCCTTCGCCCTGTGGGATCAGCGGCGTGGGCGACTGTTCTGCGCGCGCGATCGCTTCGGCATCAAGCCGTTCTACTACGTGTCGATGTCCGACCTGTTCGCATTCGCCAGCGAGATCAAGGCGCTGCGCCCGGTCGCACCGCAAGCCTGCACGCCGGACATGGATCAGTTGTTCTGGTCACTGCATTACGGCGAAATCTACAACGCGCCGCTGACGTTCTTTCAGGGGGTGCGTGAACTCCCCGGCGGGCATTATCTGCTGGTAGAGAATGGTGTTGCCGGCGAGCCTGTCCGCTGGTGGGACGTCAGCCTCGAACGCGCGCGCGCGACATACAACTACGCCGATCCTGAAGGCGAGTTCCTGCGTTTGATGCGGGACGCGGTGAAACTGCGGCTGCGGAGTGATGTGCCGGTCGGTACGTGCTTGAGCGGCGGCTTGGATTCAAGCACGATTGTGGCGCTGGCGACCGAACAGCTGAGCGGCGGGCGGATGAACAGCTTTTCGTCAGTCTACGCCGTCAAAGGGATGGATGAAAGCCGCTACGTCGATCTTGTCGCGACGCGCTTCAACAC
>JAEVZT010000198.1 GCA_023392115.1 Chloroflexota bacterium | reverse complement strand
CCCTCCCCCGAATTCAGGGGAGGGAGCAAACAAGGCGGTTTTCTTCCCCTGCGCAACCTTCGGTTGCCCCGGATATCGGGGAGGGGAGGCGAGCACAGCGAGCGGGGGTGGGGTTCTGAATCCCTCTCCGATCGTCTTGTGCGCCGTGCCGCGCAAACGGCGATCGCGCCGCTGTGGGCGCGCCATCTTGATCGCATCCTGACGCGCGAGCCGGACATCGACGCCGTGATCGTCCTGACTGCGCCGCTCAACCACCTCGTCGGCGTGGCGGGCGAGATTCAGCGCAAGCACAACAAACCCGTCATCTACTACGACGGCGACGTGCCCGCCAGCCTGCCAAACATGCAGGGCTTCGCCAGCGGCTTTCGCATCTATCAGAGGGCGGACTTAGGCGAGTACGCGGCGTTCATCAGCAACAGCGAGGGCGGCGCGGAAGCGATCAAGGCGCTCGGCGCGCGCCAAGTGCATACCCTGTTCTACGGCGCTGATCCCGACGTGTTCAGCCCGGTCGATGTGGCGGCGCAGGACATCGACGTGATGTTCTATGGACACGGGCGCGAGTATCGCGGCGAGTGGATCGACGGCATGATCGCCGAACCGTCGCGGGCGCTGCCGGACGCTTCATTCGCCGTCCGCGGGACGAAGCTCGGTGATCTGGGGCGGACGCGGATGCTGCCGTACCTGAGCTTCAACAAGCTGCGCGAGTACGCCTGCCGCAGCAAGATCAACCTGTGCATCACACGGGCGGCGCACGCTGGCGTTTACGCGTCGTCGTCGTCGCGCCCGTTCGAATTGTCGAGTATGGGCTGCTGCATCGTCGGCAACCCGTACAACGGCGTTGAACGCTGGTTCGAGCCGGGGCGCGAGATCTTCATCGTCGGCTCGGCGGAAGAGGCGATCGACCGCTACCGCTACCTTCTCGACCACGAAACCGAACGGCTCGCCGCCGGGCGCGCCGCCCGCGAACGCGTCCTGAAAGAACATACGTTCCGCCACCGGGCGCGCCAGTTGGTCGATATCGTCAGGCAGCACACCTGACTTTTGCCCCATTTAGGCGAAGGATTGTCAAACCTCTCGCTTGTTTGCGCGCAGATTGAGCTATCATCTATACTAGGTCGATGAAGCAAGCGCCGCGCGCCTTTCATGTGCAGCCTGTTCGTCGAACCCATTTCCATCTGCGACAGGAGTCATTCGTTGGCGAAATCACGTACTGAACTATTGGTCGCACGTCTGCGCGACCTGCAAGCCAGTTCCGGCGATGTCGAAGCCGCTGCGATCGTCAGCGTTGACGGGTTGAGCATCGCCACGTCGCTCCCGGCGGGTTACGAAGAAGACCGGGTCAGTGCGATGTCCGCCGCCATGCTCTCGCTCGGAGAGCGAATCGCCTCGGAACTGGGGCGCGGTTCACTCAAACAGGTGTACGTCAAAGGGGAAAACGGCTACGTTATCCTTTTCGCTGTGGGCGAAGAAGCAGTGCTCACCGTCCTGACCCGTCGCGACGCCCGACTTGGCTTGATCTTCCTCGACGTCGCCCGCGCGGTTCAAGACCTCGCGCAGCTTCTCTAGCCCGGAAAGACTCTGCCCCGTGTCGACTGCCCGCAATACGCCGCTCTACTACCCGAACCGTTTCGCTCACGATCTGTTTGCCGCGATGGACGAAGTCATGGGCAAGCATGGGCTTGACGCGACGCTCGGCATGGCGGGCTTGGACGCCTACATCGACAACCCGCCGCCGGATGACCTCGAACGCGGCTTCTCGTTTGAGTCGATCGCCGGACTCAACCGCGCGCTCGATGAAATGTACGGGCAGCGCGGCGGGCGCGGCATGGCGATCCGCGCCGGGCGAGCGTGGTTCGCGGAGGGCATGAAGTCATTCGGCGCGCTGCGCGGTATTGGCGACCCGGCGTTTCGCGCGCTGCCGCTCGAAGAACGCTGCCGCCTGTCGCTGAACGCGATCGCGGAAATCTTCACGCGCTTCAGCGATCAAGCGACGCACCTCGAAGAAGATGGCGCGTTTTTCCGCGTCGTCGCCAGCCCCAGCCCATTCGCTTATGGGCGGCGGGCAGAACGCCCCGTTTGCCATCCGCTCGTCGGGCTGCTGCAAGAACACCTGCGCTGGGCGTCAAATGGGCGCGAGTTTGTCGTCCGCGAGACTCACTGCGCCGCCACCGGCGAATCTGCCTGCATTTTCGTAATCAACAAGCACCCGACCGGGTGAGGGTACAAGCTTCATGTCGGACAAGCCCCGCATTCTGATCGTCGAAGACGACCTCGACCTCTCGGAAATGCTCCACACGTATTTCAGCCTACAAGAGTACGAAGTCCTGACCGCCGCTTGGGGGCGCGACGCGCTCCGCATCAGCCGCGAGCAGCCCCTGAACCTGATCATGCTCGACATTCGCCTGCCTGATATCACCGGCTATGACGTCTGCCGCGAGTTGCGCGCGCAGCGCCGGACGCAGGACGTGCCGATCCTGTTTTTGACAGAGAAACGCGACCGGGTCGACAAGCTGCAAGGGCTGGAACTTGGCGTCGTCGATTACATCACCAAGCCGTTCGACATTCAGGAACTGCGGCTGCGCGTGCGCAACGCCATTCAACGCGCGCAGCAGACCGCGCCGGTGAATCCCGTGACCGAACTGCCCGAAGTAGAGGTCTTGGACGAACGTCTGAGCCGGTTGATCTACTCCCCGTCAGCGTGGGCGCTGCTGCTGCTGGCGGTCAAGGGCTTGGGGATGCTGCGCGAAATTCACGGCTTTGTCGCCGCCGACGAGGTCATGCGCGCCGTGACGCTGATCGTCAAGAACGCGCTGCGCGAGCAGGGGGGTGAAGAGGACGTGGTCTGCCACCTCGACGCCGAGTCGATCGTCGTCCTGACGACGAAGGATGCCGTCGATGGGCTGTGCAGCCGGGTTGAGACGCGCGTGCGCCAGTCGCTCAATCACTTCTACAGCCGCCCCGACCCCGACTCGACCGACGGCGATTTGCTGACGCTGCAAACCGGCGTCGTCGATCACCAGTCCGCCAAGTTTGAGGACATCGACGCGGTCAAGTCGCTCCTGATCGAGCGCGCCGCCGGCGGGAAACAATAGGGGAATTCACGCTGGGTTGCTGCTGACCCACGCATTGTATTCTTCCTCGCTGACAAGCGCGCCGCCGGCGACTTCGCTGTTCTGAAGCTGGCGGTTTTTGTCGAAGAACAGATCGATTTCGACCTGCTGGAAGCACTTCACGCCGCGCACGTACTTGTGTACCCAGTAGGTTTCGCCGTCGTCGCTCAGGCTAAGGTCGTTGTAGCGGTCGATGCGAACGCGCACAACTTCGTCGCAGCCGCGCGGGCGCACGTACACATACATCCCCTTCGCGTTGTCCCTGCCGCCACCGCCGCCAAACAATCGTCGCAAGAAATCCATCATTCCCTCGCCATGCTCACCATAAATTGAGCCTTATTTTTACCCCTTCGCGCCGATCTCCGGCAAGCGTAAACCCATTTACTACCGTTCTCTAATCACCTTCGTACTGAAAAGCGCAGAACAAATTTTCTAAGTCGTGTTAGTATCAAAAGTTAGTTTCTTGTAACAGCAAGAGGAGTCATCATGGAAAATGATGTGACGTTACTGGTTTATGAGTTTGTCAAAGCCTACATTCGTGAGCACACGCACCCGCCGACGCTGCGCGAGATCGCGCTTGGCTGTTATCTGGCGCGCTCGACGGCGGCATATCACCTACAAAAGCTGGAGCATCAAGGCTACATCCGGCGCGAGCCGGGGCGGGCGCGCGGCTTGACGCTGCTCGAACGCGATAAGTAACAGGCGTGAGGCGAGTACTCGACCCGCCTCACACCACATTCACGGTAAATCGTGCGGACTCGGCGGGACTTCCGGGTGAATCG